>DATLGO010000098.1 GCA_035540375.1 Candidatus Thermoplasmatota archaeon | reverse complement strand
AGCCCCCACCCTTCCCGCCACGTCCTCCCCGAACGGCAGCGAGCAGGTCAGTCCGGGGCTGACGGCATTCAACACGTGCACGGCGCGGCCCGTTTCGCGCACGACGATGTCCTCGACGAGCTTGCCGTCGCGCGACACCATCTGCGCGCGGTTCCCGGCGTACGACGGAACCAGATCCGCCGCGCGGAGGTCCGGGACGAGCAGGCGGGCCTCCTTCCAGATGGCCTTGAGGGAGAGGGATTTCGCGACCTCGCTCACGGCGAGGCGCTGGAACTCGCGCTTCATCATCATGCGCCAGAAGCCCGGGTAGGCGAGGGTCGAGGCGAGGTCGCGCGCGTTCGCGCCCCAGAAGGTGTAGGCTTCGCGGCCGAAGGCGAGCATGGCGCCGGGTCCGACGATGACGCGGCCGTCCGCGCGGCGGGAGAGGTGGACGCCGAGGAAGGGGAAGTTGAGGTCGGGCGCCGCGTAAATGTGCGAGCGGACGAGGCCGCGGCGCGCGGGAGCGAGCTCCGCGTAGTAGCCGCGGAACGGGATGACGCGGAGGTCCTTCGCGAGGACGCCCGCGAGGCGGTCCGCGAAGAGGCCCGCGGCGTTCACGACCGCGCGCGCCGCGAGGGGGCCTTTGCTCGTGCGCAGGACGACGCGGCCCGTGTCGCCCGCGCGCCCCTCGGCGGGCGCGTGACCGTCCGCGGTGGTGCGGCCGAGCGTCGGGTCGTCGATCGCGTGGACGCGGGTGTCGTAGAGGAAGTGCGCGCCGGCGGCGATCGCGTCGCCGGTGAGCACGTGGACGAAGGCGCGCGCGTCGAAGCTTTTCGCCTCCTTCGCGAGGAGCGCCTCGACGCCGGTCGCGTGCGGCTCGTGCTCGCGCAGGCCCCGTTCGTCGAGCATCGCGATGTCGACGCCGTTGCCCTTCGCGCGGCGGGCAAGCTCCGCGAGGACCTCCTGTTCCTTGGGCTCGCGCGCGACGACCAGGATGCCGCCCGGGTGGAGGGCGATGCCCTTCTCCTCGCAATAGCGCGTGAGGCGGCGGTTGCCTTCGACGCAGAACTTCGCCTTCGCGGTGCCGGGCTTCACGTTGTAGCCCGCGTGGATGACGCCGGAGTTGCGGCCGGACTGGTGCATCGCGGGGCCGGCCTCCTTCTCGAGGACGAGGACGCGGCGGCCCGCCTTCGCGAGGTGGTACGCCGTGGACGTGCCGACGGCGCCCGCCCCGATGACGATGACGTCCGCGTCGAGATCGGTCATGACGGCCGCCCTCCCGAGGGCTGCTTCCCCGTCAAAGCCCTTTCCAGTTCGACGATGAGCGGCGGAAGGCGCAACGTGATGGTGTCCCGTACGATGCGGAAATCGACCTCGTGGACCGCGTGGATGAGCTTGTTGCGGACCGCCATGGCTTCGCGCCAGGGGATCTGCGGATGCCCGTCGCGGAGCGGCGCGAGGACGCCGGACAACGCCTCGCCCACGAGTTCGAGCAGGCGCACGAGCCCATGGAGCTTGAGATCGCTCGCGCGGATCGCATCAGGCCCCTCGGCGCGCGCGGCCTGGACGGCCTTGCGGGCGTATTCGAGCGCGTCCTGGATGCGCTCGTGGTCAGCCCTCGGCATAGATCGTCTCCGCGCGCGCCATGACCGCCTCACGCCAGCGGGGCCCCAGGTCGCCGGGGGTGCGGAGGTCGACGCGTCGCCCGTCGAGAATCGAGGACAGCTCGTCCTCCATCGCCACGATGTCGAAAAGGGTGACGCGCGCCTCGGCCTCGAACTCCGCAAGGACGTCGACGTCGCTTTCGGCCCGGAACGCGTCGCCGAGGACGCTTCCGTAGAGCGCGAGCTTCGTGATCCTGCGGCGGTGGCAGAACTCCGCGATCTTCTCGCGGTCGACGCGGATCCTCGCCTTCATGGCTGTCCCATCCTTCGATCGCTCGCGCGGCCTTAAACTCGGCGCTTCGCTCAGAGGTGGCCCTTCTCGCGCAGGTAGGCTCCGAGCGCCGCGCGCCACGGCCGCAGGGGCTCGCCGAGCACCTTCGCGAGGCGGTCGGTCGCGAGGGCGCTGTTGGCAGGCCTCTGGACGTGGCTCGGGTAGGCGGTCGCGGGCACCGGCTCGACGGGGACCGCGAGGCCGCAAAGCTCGACGGCCGCGGAGGCGAGCGCGTGCCACGTGGCGGCTTCGGGATTCGTGACGTGCACGACGCCCGTCGCGTCCGCGCGGGCGAGGCGCAGGATGGCCTCGGCCGCGTCCCACGTGTACGTGGGCGTCATCCACTGGTCGTTCACGACCTTGAGCGGGCCGCCTTCGCGCGCCTTCCTGAGGATGGTCTCGACGAAGTTGCCGCCCTTTCCGCGGGCGCCGGAGACGCCGAAGAGGCTCGACACGCGCGCGACGACGTGGTCCGGGTTCGCGAGGCGTGTCGCGTGCTCGCCCGCGAGCTTCGAGGCGCCGTACACGTTGAGCGGCGCGGGGAGGTCCGTCTCGCTCCAGGCCGAGTCCGGCGTCGTGCGGCCCGCTCTGGGCTTCCGCGTCCCGTCGAAGACGTAGTCGGTGCTCACGTACACGACGCGCGCGCCGAGGGCCTTCGAGGCCCGCGCGACGTTGAGCGCGCCGGTCGCGTTCGCGGCGAAGGCCGCCGCAGGGTCCTCCTCGCAGCGGTCGACCTGGTGGAAGGCGGCGCTGTTCACGACGACCGTCGGGCGGACGGCCTCGAGCGCGGCCTTGACGCTCGCGGCGTCCGTGATCTCGACCCGCTCGTGCCCGAGCGGCACGGCTTCGATGCCGAGGCGTCCGGCGGCCTTCACGAGGTCCTGGCCGAGCTGGCCGGTGGCCCCGAGGATCGCGACGCGCTCAGAGGACGACGCCATGGGGCGCCACCTCGCGCATGCGCTCGCCCCACTGCACGAGCGTCTTGTACCATCCGAGCGTGTTCGTCGTGGGCCCGTCCGTGAGGGTGCCCTTCTGGAGGTGCTCGAAGATCTCCCGCGCGCCGTCCTCGGGCGTGACCTGCGTCTTGTACCCGATCCGCTTCTCGATCTTCTCGAAGCTTACGCGGTAGGAGCGGTGGTCGGGGTCGCCGTACCACTCCTCCTTGAACGGGATCCCGACGGCCGTGCTGAGGCGCTCGGCGAGGGGGCGGATCTGGAGATTCTGGTCCCAGGAGCCGACGTTGAAGATCTCTCCGTTGACCTTGTCCTTCGGCGCCTCGAGGACGGCGATGAACGCGCGGCTCGTGTCGCGCACGTGCACCATGGGGCGCCACTGCGTCCCGTCGCGCATGATCTTGACGCTCCCCTGCTTGTGGAGGGCGAGCGTCATGCCGTTGATCGCGAGGTCGAAGCGCATGCGACGGCTCAGGCCGTAGACCGTGGACTGCCTGAGCGCCGTGACGGTGAACTTCTCGCTCGCCTGCGGGAGGTTCGACTGCTCCGCGAGGCCGTTCGCCTCGGCGTACGTCGTGAGCGGGTTGATGGGGCTCGTCTCGTCCACGACCTCGTCCTGGAACCCGTAGATGCTGCAGCTCGACGCGAGGAGGTAGCGCCCGACGCCCGCGGCCTTCGCCATCTTGCACATGCGCGCCCGGGCCGCGTGATTGATGTCCAGCGTCTTCTGGGGGTCGAGCTCGCCCGCGGGGTCGTTCGAGAGCGCCGCGAGGTCCATGACCGCGTCGACGCCCTTGAGCACGGAGGGCGGGACGCTGCGGGTGTCCTCGCGGACGAGATGGAGGTTCGGATTCGCCCGGAGATCCGCGAGGGTATCGCCGAAGAAGAATCGGTCGACGACGGTCACTTCGTAGCCGCGCGCGAGGAGGAGGTCCGTGAGCGTGGTGCCGATGTAGCCGGCGCCGCCCGTGACGAGCACGTGGCCCTTCGGCTTCGCGGCGCTCACTTCGGTCCCTCCCAGGCGAAGTTGTTCTCGGCGGCGTCGAGGAG
Source organism: Candidatus Thermoplasmatota archaeon (assembly GCA_035540375.1). NCBI lineage: Archaea > Methanobacteriati > Thermoplasmatota > Thermoplasmatota archaeon. The sequence goes on along the minus strand of DATLGO010000098.1, from coordinate 101,612 downwards.
GGGCGCTTCGGCGTCCTTCTTGGAGAGGTGGGGCGTCGCCGTCGGCCAGCGGATGCCGAGCGTCGGGTCGTTCCAGCGGATGCCGCGGTCGTCGGCCGCGTTGTATTCGGCCGTGACCTTGTACATGATCTCGGCGACGTCCGTGATCGTGCAGATGCCGTGCGCGAAGCCCGGCGGGACCCAGAGCATGCGGCGGTTCTCGGCGGTGAGTTCCGCCGAAACCCAGCGCCCGAACGTCGGCGAGCCCTTGCGGATGTCGACCGCGACGTCGAAGATGCCGCCCACGACGGCGCGCACGAGCTTGCCCTGCGCGGTCGGGTTCTTCTGATAGTGGAGGCCCCGGATGGTGCCTTTCGCGGTGGAGCGCGAATGGTTGTCTTGCACGAAATCCGTCGGGATCCCGTGCTTCACGAACTCGCTCCGCTTGTAGGTTTCCATGAACCACCCGCGGTCGTCCGCGAACGCGCGCGGCTCGATCAGGATGACGTCGGGCAGGTCGTCGAAGCGCTTGAAGTCGAACGGCATGTTGTTTCCTCTCAAGGAGCCTGACGCGCGATGTTCGTCAGGTAGCTGTGATAGTCGTTGTTGGGTCCGTACGCGGCGGCGAGCTTCTCGAGGTCGCCGGCGGTGATGTAGCCCATCCGATAGGCGACCTCCTCGACGCAGGCCACCTTGAGAGTCTGCCGGTGGTCGAGGGTCGCGATGAAGCTCGACGCTTCGAGGAGCGACTGGTGCGTCCCCGTGTCGAGCCAGGCCGTGCCGCGGCCGAACTTGACGAGCTTCAGTTTGCCGCGGCGGAGGTATTCCATGTTCACGTCAGTGATTTCGAGCTCGCCGCGCGGCGACGGCGCGAGGCCGGCCGCGATGTCGAGAACCTCGTTGTCGTAGATGTAGAGGCCGGTGACCGCGAAGCTCGATTTCGGCTGCTTTGGTTTCTCCTCGAGGCCCACGACGTTTCCCTTCTCGTCGAATTCCGCGACGCCATAGCGCTGCGGATCGCGCACCTGGTAGCCGAAGATGGTCGCGCCCTCGTTCGAGCGCACCGCATCCTGGAGGAGCTTCGAAAGCCCGTGGCTGAAGAAGATGTTGTCGCCGAGGATGAGCGTGACGGCGTCGTCGCCCACGAAGTCCCGGCCGATGATGAAGGCCTGCGCGAGGCCGCCCGGGTGCGGCTGTTCCGCGTACTCCAGGCGCAACCCGAGTTCGCGCCCGTCGCCGAGGAGTTGGCGGTAGAGCGGGAGGTCGTGGGGCGTGGAGATGACGAGGATTTCGCGGATGCCCGCGAGCATGAGGGTCGAGAGCGGATAGTAGACCATCGGCTTGTCGTAGACCGGGAGCAACTGCTTGCTCACGACCCGCGTCATGGGGTGGAGGCGCGTGCCCGACCCGCCGGCGAGGATGATGCCCTTCATGGTGCGACCAGCCGCGGCGACGGCTCTCGCAGCCCCATCGCCGACCGGGTCGCACAAAGCGTCCCCAGATACTTAAGCTCCTCCAAACTTCCTGGGGAGAGCGCCTCACCCGGCGAGGTCGGCGTCTCCGCGCAGGAACACCGCTACGCCGGCCCCCACGGCCGCGACGAGGAGCGTCGCGGTGAGCGTCCCGGACGCGTTCGCGTCGAGGAGCCCGCCCGTCGGGGCCCAAGCGAGCATGGCGAGGGTGACGGCCGCGAATCCCGCGACGAGCCCGGCGGTCCGGACGGGCAGGCGGGACCGCGGAACGGGCCGATCTTCGAGAAGCAGCGCGTCCAGCGGGACGAGGAGCAGGAGGGCGGCGGCCCACGCGCGCGGCCCGTCGCCGTCGAAGGTCGAGGTCGCGATGGCGGCCCCGGCGAGGGCGGCGAGACCGAGGGCGCGCTCCCGGCGCCAGACGAAGAGACCGGCGAACCCGGCGAGCGCGACGGCGAATCCCGCGTGCTCGGCGCCGGGCCAGGTGATCCAGAGCGCGCTTGCGGCCGCGAGGGCGGCGAGGGCCGGCAGCCGGCGGTCGAGCCTCATCGGACCCCTCCTCGCGCGTTGGGGTCCTTCCTGGCCGCCGCCGCGATGGCGGCGGCGGTCGTCCCGGGATCGATCTCGACGATGCGGACGCCGCGCCGCGCGAGCGCCGTGCGGGCGCGTCGGCGCGTGGCGCGCTCCCGGTAGGCGTTCTCGAGGTCGCGCAGGCGCGGCTCGGCGGGCGGCGCGCGGTAGCTCGTGCCGGGGAGGACGACCGCGACCACCCGGTGGCCGCGCTCGGCGAGCGTCGCGACGGACTTCAGGGTCGCGTCAGGCAGGGTCTCGAGGTCCGTGAACAGGACGACGAAGAGCTTCTGGTCCCCGAGGCCCGCGATCGCGCGCTCCGTCGCGACCGCGACGCCGGGTCGGGGGCGCGCGGGCGCGCGCGCGGCGAGGCCTTGGACGGCCGCGAGGAAGGCGACCTCGCCCGCGTCGGCGGGCGCGTCGTCCGGTAGCCCGACGTCGAGGCGGCGCGCCGCGAGGAGCCGGGCCGGGAGGTCCGCGAGGCGCTCGGCGAGCCGGCGCGGGAGGGAGCGGTCCCGCGTCGCGGGTACGTCGTCCACGACGTCGAGCTCGTCGAAGGCCGCGAAGGCGACGCGGTGATTGCGGTCGATCGCGGCCTCCACCAGTTCGAGCGCGAGCGTCGCGGCATGGTCGAGCTTCGAGGCGCGGTCGTCCGCGGCGCGCATCGTGCGCCCCGCGTCCAGGAGGACGAGGACCGTCGCTTCGAGCTCCTTCTCCCAGGTCTTCGTGAGGAGGGCGCCGACCTTGGCGTACCGCTTCCAGTCGACGTCGCGCAGGCGGTCGCCGGGCGCGAACGCGCGCAGGCTCTCGAACTCGAGGTCCCGCACGAGGAGTCCGACGGGGCTCTTCGCGGACGCGTCGAGCGGGTCGCGTTTCGCGAGGCGTCGACCGGCCTCGATCGCTTCGAGGCTCGCGAGCGCGTGCACCGTGGTCTCGAGCGGCACGAGGCGTCGCGCGCGCCAGAGGCCGCGCGCGTCCAAGAGATCCGCGACGACGTGCGTGAACGTGTGCGTCCCCTTCGCGGTCGCAAGGAGCGTGTACGTAGCGGTATCCGCGCCTTCGACCGTCGGGTCGTCGAGGGCGGGCGTCTCCGCGGGGCGAAGGTCGCGCGCCGAGACGCGGACGCCCGGGGGGAGCGCGGAGTCGCGCCCGTCGATCTCGACGTGGAAGGCCTCGCCCTCGTGGAGGACGGGCTCGAGGACGCGGCGCTTGTACCGGAGCGTCGTCGCGGCGAAGGCCGCGTCGGCCGCGAAGCGCGCGTGGGCAAGGAGGAGGATGACGGCGAGGCCCGCGGCGCTCGGGGCGAGGCTCGCCGTGAGGACGCCGACGACGAGGAGCCCGCCTCCGCCCGCAAGGAGGACGCGCGCGAGGCCCGTCGGCTCCACGGTTTCACCGCGTGTCCCGACGCGCGACCGAGAAGGCGGCGCTGCGGGCGGGCGGCCCCTTCGGGACCTCGACCTTCGCGAGGGCATCCGCGACCGCGGACTCGGGCGTCTTGCCTTCGATCTCGGCGTCCACGTGGAGGATGATGCGGTGGTTGAGAACGCGCGGGGCGACGTATTTCACGTCGTCCGGAAGGACGTGGCCCCGGCCGTCGAGGAGCGCGATGGCCCGGGCGGCCTGCATCATCTGCTCCATCGCGCGCGGGCTCGCGCCGAGCGTCACGCCCGGGTGGTCGCGCGTCGCCCGCGCGACGCCCTGCACGTAGGCGACGACGTCGCGTTCGACGTGGACCGCCTGGACCGCGGCTTGCGCGGCCTTGAGCGTCTTGTCGTCGAGGGCGGGGGACACGGTCCGCGGCGCCGCGAAAGCCTTCGCTTCGAGCATCTGGCGCTCGCGTTCGGGGTCGAGGTAGCCCATGCGCGTGCGGATCATGAAGCGGTCGAGCTGCGCTTCGGGGAGCTTGTACACGCCCTCGACGTCGACCGGGTTCATCGTCGCGATGACCATGAACGGCGATTCGAGCGGGAAGGTGCGGCCCTCGATCGTCACCTGCCGCTCCTCCATCGCTTCGAGGAGGGCGCTTTGCGTCTTGGGCGGCGCGCGGTTGATCTCGTCCGCGAGGAGGAGGTTCGTGAAGACCGGGCCGCGCCGCATCGCAAAGTCCTCGGTTTTCTGGTCGAAGTAGTAATGCCCCGTGATGTCCGCCGGAAGAAGATCCTGCGTGAACTGGACGCGCTTGAACGTGAGGCCGCTCGCCGTTGCGAAGGTCTTCGCGAGCGTGGTCTTCGCGATGCCCGGGACCCCTTCGAGGAGCACGTGGCCGTTCGCGAGGAGCCCCACGAGGAGGTCGGTGGCGACGTCGTCGTAGCCGACGACGACGCGGGCGATCTCGGCTCGGGCGCGCTCGAGGCTCTTCGCGATCGCGGCGGGATCCGTCATGGCTTGACCTTCCACTGAGCGAGGATGTCTGTCAAAGCGCTTTCGTCCCAATCAGGGTGCCGCTTGCGCGCCTCCGCGACGAGATCGCGGGTCCGCGGTCTGGCGGGGGGAAGGAGGCGGCCGAGGAGGCGCTCGAGCGCGGCGCGGGGGCGTCGCGCGAGCGCGCGGCCGTCGACGGATGCGAAGGCGACGAACGCGAGGAAGCCCCCGACGGCGAGGCCGAGCCTCCAGGTTTCGGGGAGCGCCCGCAGCGACGCGCCGAGGAACCGCACGGGATCCGGGTAATCGCGGTGGGATTCGTCGATCAGGATGCGGCGCCCGTCGATCGCGAGCCACGCGATCGCGTTCGACGCGAGGCGCGCGTTGTCCCCGAGCGGGCGCAGGCCGTTCACGAAGACGCTGGGGTCGGCCACGATGAGCACCTCGCCGGCGCCGACGCGCTCGACCGCGATCCACGTGAACGGGCCCGCTTGCTCGCCCGCGTCCCGCTCGAGGTCGCGGTCGCGGTCGAGCCACGTCGACCCGTCCGTTCGCGCAAGGGACGTGGCCGAGCCCCCGAGATCGAGGGCGGTCGGGAAGGAGAGCACGCTTTCGGAGACGCCCTCGACGAGCGGGTGCGCGGTGAAGTTCGCGGAGACGACGAAACCGGGGCTCCGGGCGTAGGCGAGGCCCGCGAGGGCGTCGCCCGCGAAGCGCGTTTTCGCTCCGATGGCCTCGAGAAACGCGTTGCCCCGGCCGAAATCGTCGGCGACGAGCGCGCGGCCCCCGGCCCTCACGAATTGGCGGAGCCACGCCGCTTCCTCCTCGTTCGGATCGCTTCCCGGTCCGAGGACGACAAGGCTCGCCCCGCCGGGGTCGGGCGCGAACTCCGCGAACGAGCGGTGGACGATCGAAAGGTTCCCGTCGTCCTCCGCGACGTCGAACGCGGGCACGAGGCCTCCCGCGCCGTGCGCCTCCGCGGCGAAGCCGCTCGCGCCGTTCCACCGGGTGTTGAACAGGCTGAAATCCGTGCGCGTGCCCACGATGGGCTGCATGAGCGCGGCGGTGACGAGCGCCGCGACGACGAGCACGAGCGCGGTGAGCGCGTAGAACCGCCCCGTCGCGCGTCTCATCCCGCGCTCCCCCCGATGGATCGCGCGGCGGTCATGAAGGCCGGCACGTCCTCGTCGGCCGCGCGCCCTTCGTAGAGCGCGCGCTCGGCGAGCCGCGTGACCTCGCGGACCGGCCCTGCCGGATGGCCGCGGTCGAGGAGGATGCGCTCGATCTCGCGCGGCGTGCGCGGGCCCGTTTCGAGGCCTGAGGCTTCGAGGTCCCGGAGGATGCGGAGGTAGGCGGCCGCGACGGCTTCCCGCGCGGTCGCGGGCTCCTCGTTCGCGACGGGCGCCGCGGCGCGCGTCGCGGGCGTCTCTCGGACGGGCGGCTCGGGCGCGATCGCCCGCGCGCGCCGGCCGCGCGCGTGGATCGCGCTCGCGGCGGCGGCGAGCGCGGCCGCGACGGCCCCCGTGGGCAAGTCGGCGAGCGCCGTTGCGAAAAGGCCGGCCGCGATCGGACCGACATAGAGAAGGCCGCGCGGAGCGCGCGACCGGTCGAGGGCCCAGGCATGCGGGAGGACGAGGGCGACGACGAGGAGGGCGCGGAGGGCCACGGAAAGGTCGAGCCCCCCGGGGCGCGACGCCCCGTCGCTTCGGGAGGTCCCGACTCCGAACGACGCCTCGGCGCGCGACGGGGCGTGCGTGCGCGTGCCCTCGAAGCGGGCCTCGAGGACGTGGTCGCCGAGCGCGAGTCCCGCGCCCGCCCACACGAAGGCGCCGCGCCCCCCGACGACCTCGATCGCGCCGACGTCGACGCCGCCGCGCGAGAGCGCGACGCGCGCGTCGACGCCGCGACCATGCGCGTCGAAGAGCCCGACGGAAAACGAGGGGTCGGTTCCCGGTTGAAACGTTCCGCGGGCGGGAGCGAGGGTGAGCGTCGTCGGGATGCGCCCGACCTCGAAGACAGCGGGCGCGGAGACGAGCCCCGCGGCGCGCGCGACCGCTTCGTGGCGGCCGACGGCGAGGTCCATGGGAACGGCGCGCGCGAGCTGAAAGAAGCCGTGCTTGTCCGTCGTCGCCTCGCCCCAGGGTCGCCCGTCGGCCTCGAGCAGGACCACGACGCCGCCGACGTCGCCGTCGGTCCGCGCGAGAAGGCCGCGAAGCGTCAGGGTTTCGCCGAGCGCGAGGCGCGCCGGGGTCGCCTCGAGCAGGATGCCGGAGACGGCGTGGGCCGCTTCTCGTTCGAGGCGCGCGGTCGCCTCGGCGATCGCCGCTTCGGCGGTCGCGAGCGCGCCGCGCAGGCGCGTCACGTCGACTTCGAGCCGGTCGAGCGCGTCGACGCCGTGCGTCGCGTCGGCGAGGGCGCCTCGCGCGCTCGCGAGGAGGAAGAGCGCTTCGGCGTACCGCGCGGGGGAGGCGAGATCGTCGCTCCCGATGGCGCTGAAGCGAGCCCAGTCCCGCGCGAGCGTCGTCGCGTTCGTCGCGACCGAAAGGGTGGCCTGCGCGAAGGGCGCAAGCCGCGCCGCGCTCGTCGCGCTCCGGGCCTCCACCTGCGCCCCGTCCGCAAGGGCGCGGGCGCGACGGTCCGCGTCCGCAAGCCGCTCGTCGGCCTCCTCGTCGTCCTGGGCGAACGCGGCCTCGACCCCCCGCGCGGTCTCGAGAGAGATCCGCGAGGCGAGGGCGGCGAGGACGCGGTAATCCTCCTCGGCCGCGGCGGGGTCCTCGTGGAAGCGGTTCCCTTCGGCCGCGGCGACGGGGAGCGCGAGGAGGAGCGCGAGGATGAAGGGCCCCAGGCTGCGCTCCATGATGCGCGGCCGAGGCTTTCCCTGCATCATCAAGGCTTTGCTTGCGCCTCCGGGCGGCGCCTCTTCGGAACCCATATATCGCGCCGGGACCTCTCGCGCGCCGATGCGGAGCGACTGGCGGATCCGCGCGCTCGGCGCGCTCGCGGCGAGCCTCGCCGTTCCGTCCTTCCTGCTTCTCGACGCGCCCGTGAACGCGATGCTCGCTTTCGCCTTCGGCGCGACGGGGCTCTTCGTCGCGCTCGTGGTCGCGGAGCGCGCCGTCCCGGCCTCCTCGGTCGCGCCGCTCCTCGCGGGCGACGCGCGCGCGCTCGCGGACGTGCGCCGCGGCCTCCGCCTCGAAGGTCGACCGGTCTACGTGCACGACCAGGGCAACGTCGGCGCGCCGCGGCTCTTCATGCCCGCAAGCGACAACGCGAAGCCGGTGCCGATCCTCGATGCGACCACCGTCGCCTATGCGGGCACGTCGACGAAGATCGGCGCCGCGGTCGCGCCCTCCGGGCTCGCGCTCCTCGCCGCGCACGAGGAGGCCTCGGGCGCCGTCCTCGCGGGCGCGAGCGTCGCCGACGTCGAGTCGTTCCTCAAGGGCCTTGCGGGGGCAAGCGATCTCGCCGGCGGCGTTCGGGTCGCTTCCGAGGGGGAGACCCTCGTGGTGCATTTCCGTCGCGCGGCCGTTGCTTTGCCTTGCTTCGAGGACCCCGCCTCGCCCGCGTGCGAGCGCGCCGGGTGCGCCCTCTGCCAGGCCGCGGGATGCGCGCTCGCGAAGGCGCTCGCGCGTCCCGTCGCGGTCGAATCCGCCCTCGTCGAGCCGCCCGCGGTCGCGATCCGGTTCCGCCCGGAGGGCCCGTGAGGCTCGCGGCCGCCGCCGGGCTCGCGTTCATCGGGCTCGTGGGCTTCGCGGGCGCGGCCCTCGCCTCGACGGGCGCGATCGACGTGTACGTGGTCGTCGTCCTCGTGGGCCTGCTCGTCCTGCGCGAGGCGTTGGGCGCGCACGCGCCCGCGTCGGTCCGCGAACGCATCGGCGTCTTCGTTTTCCTCGGCGTCCTCGCGTTCGTCTACATCGTCGTCGCGCGCATCCGCGCGATCCTCAACCTGTGACGGCGACCCAGAGGTGCAGGCGGCGGTAGGGCGATTCGGCGCCGGGGCGGTCGAGATCGAAGCGAACCCTGTACGTTCCGGGCTCGGCGAACGCGTAGGTCACGTTGCGCTCGTCCTTCTCGCCGTCGGCGAGGGTGGCGTTCCACGCCGCGATGGGGATCGTCTCGGCGACGACGAACGTCCGGTTCGCGCCCGTACCGTTCACGAACGAACCCCGCTCGGCGTAGGCGCGCGCCGCGTACGGGACGCCTTCCCCTTCGCGGTTCACGATGCCCACGATGACGCGTCCCGTCTCGTCCGCCGAGAGGTTCGAGGGATACCCTTCGGCCTTGCCCGTCGGACCGAGGACGTAGAATTCCGTGAACGATTCGCCTTCCCTCGGCGTCGCAAGGACGTAGGCGAGCGCCGCGCCCGCGATCACCACCGCGAGCGCGAGCCCGAGGGTGAGGGCCTTGTCGAGGGGCGACTGGCCGCGCCAGGACGGAGGCGAGAGATCGAAGGCCACGACGAAGCGCTCCGAGGCCGGCAATCGCGCGCGACGCCAGGCGGCGACCGCGCACGCGGCGAGCGTGAAACCGGCGAGCGTCGCGAGGATGGGGACGAGCCGGATGCCCCAGGGCGTGAAGTTGAGCGCGAGGCCCGCGAGGGGCACGACGGCGATGCTGAGACCGAGGCTCAGCGCGATGCGCTCGACGGCGTCGAGGCCCTCCTTGACCTCCTCGGTCGCCTCGGCGTCCTCGCCCTTGCGGACGACGGTCACGCGCCGGCGCTCGGGGAAAAGGGCCGCCACGAGCGCGTAGCCGGGGGCGACGAGCACGAACAGGAGGCCGAGGACGAGTCGGAGGGGCGGCCACGGGAAGGCGAGGACCACCGCGACGGTGGCGAGCGCGAGGCCCGCGACGAGGGCGAGGTCCCAGGGGCGCTGCGTCTCCACGCGCACGTTCCCACCACCCGCCGTTTCGTATTTAACCGCCGCGAATCACCCGCGCAACGTCCATGACCCCCCACGGCCGTACGGCGCTCCGGGAGGCTTTCATCCATGCACCGCTCGTCGATCGCCCTCGTCCTCGCCGCCGCCGTCCTCGCGCCCGCGCTTGCGCCCCTTGCGCATTCGTCCTCGCACCTGCCCCAGGTGAGAACCGGCGTCCTGGCCTCGTTCGACGGCACGCCCATCGTCTACACGCTCTTCACGCCCGCGGGCGCCTCGGCCGAGGCCCCGGTCCCGGTCGTCCTCATGACGCACGGCTGGGCCGGCTCGCGTTCGACCAACGCGAGCGGGAGCGTCGCGCGCATGCTCGACGCGGGTTTCGCCGTCCTGACGTGGGACTCGCGCGGCTTCGGCGAATCCGGCGGTTTCGTGGAGCTCAACAGTCCCGACCACGAGGTGCGCGACGTCAGCGCCCTCCTCGACATGCTCGCGAAGGATCCGAAAATCGCGCTCGACGGGCCTGGCGATCCGCGCGTCGGGATGATCGGCGGCTCCTACGCGGGCGGGATCCAGCTCCTCGCGGGCGCGTTCGACGCGCGCCTCGACGCGATCGCCCCCGACATCGCCTGGTCGGATCTCCGCTACAGCCTCGCCCCGAACGGCGTGCCGAAGACGTTTTGGATCGAGGTCCTCTTCGGCGCGGGGCTTGCGACCGGCGTCGCGAACGGACTTTCGCCGCTGAACCCCGCGGGCCCGCAGGCCCTGGGCTACAACACGAGCCTCCCCGCGTGGTGGACCCACGTCCACGCAACGAACGCGGCGAACGACGAGGTGCTCGACGGCCTCGCCTACCGGTCGCCCGCCACCTATGCGGGCGCAGCCGCGGTTCCCACGCTCGTCACGAGCGGGTGGCCCGACGCCCTCTTCAACGCGAACGAGGCCGTCGCGAACTTCCTCGCGGTGCCGGACGGGACCCCCGCGAAGCTCATGCTTTACTGCGGAGGCCACTCGGGCTGTCCCTACGTCTCGAACACGACGCATGTGACCGCGATGCAGGTCGCGTGGATGACGCGATGGCTCCACGACGACCCTTCGGTCGCGACGGGCGCGCCCGTCGAGTGGCAGACGAGCGACGGATCCTGGCGCGAGGCGACCGGATGGCCCCCGGCCAGCACGACGTGGGCCACGGCCTCGGGCACGGGCCGGCTCGTCTCGACGCCGCTTCCCACGGGCGGCGGCCATCCCGGACTTTCCGCGGGAGGCTTCTCGGGGTCGCACGATTTCGCGGCCGTCGATCGCGGCGTGTCGTCCTTCGTCTTCACCGTGCTTCCTCCGGAGTCTTCGCCGCGCGAGGTGACCGGCATCCCCCGGGCGACGGTCACGGTCGAAGGGACGGGGGCGGAGGCGTTCGTGTTCCTCCGCCTCGTCGACCTCAAGACGAAGCGCACGCTTGACGAGCAGACGACGCCGCTGCGCCTCCCGCTCGGGAACGGCCCCGCGATGGCCACGGTCGACCTCGTGGGCGTAAGCTACGTCCTGCCCGCCGGCCACGGGCTCGGCCTCGAGGTCACGACGAGCGATTGGATCCACGCGACAAACCGCGCGCCGGCGGCCTTCGACGTCTCGGTCGACGTCTCCGTCCCCCTCGTGTGACGGCCTGGTCCTTGACCGGGGCGCGAAGGACCGCGCAAGCGCTAAGTTCGGGCCCTTCCCTTGCGGCCGCGTGCAGTTCGGAAGCTCCGGCATCCGCGGCCTCCTCACCGAGGTCACGCCCGACATCGCCGTGCGGCTCGGCCTCGCCCTCGGCGCGACCCACGCAAGCGTCGTCGTCGGCCGCGACGCGCGCACCTCCTCCATCATGCTCGAGGAGGCGCTCGTCGCGGGCCTCCTCTCGGCGGGCGCGAGCGTCGCCCGCGCGGGTCTCGCGCCGACCCCCGCGCTCGCCTACGCGACCCGTGACGGTTTCGCGTGCGGCGTCGCGATCACGGCGAGCCACAACCCGCCCGAATACAACGGCTTCAAGCCCTGGAATCCCGACGGGTCGGCCTTCGACGCGGCCCAGCGCGCCGACGTGGAGAAGCGCATGGCCGCCGCCGACCCGCCGCGGCCCGATTGGCGGGGCGTCGGCGCCTCGCGCGTCTACGAGGACGCGACGGGCCGCCACGCGCGCGCGATCGTCGAGCGTCTCGGGACGCTTCCGAGGCCGCTGCGCGTCGTCGTCGACTGCGGCAACGGCGCCGCCTCCCTCGAATCCCCGCTCCTCATGCGCGCGCTCGGCGCGAGCGTCGTCACCCTGAACGCGCAGCCCGACGGCACCTTCCCGGGCCGCCCGAGCGAGCCGAGCGCCGAGAACCTGCGCGCGCTCTCCGAGGTCGTGCGCCAGACGGGCGCGGACCTGGGCCTTGCGCACGACGGCGACGCGGACCGGCTCGCGGCCGTTGACGAGCGCGGCCGCGCCGTCGCGGGCGACGCGCTCGTCGCGCTCTTCGCGCGCGCTTCCGGCGCGCGCCGCGTGGCGGTTCCGGTCGACACGAGCCTGCTCGTCGACGACGCGCTCCCGGGCGTCGCGATCGACCGCACGCGCGTCGGGGACGCCTACGTCTCGGAAACGCTGCGGAGAACGGGCGGCGGCTGGGGCGGCGAGGCCTCGGGCGCCTTCATCTTTCCGGACTTCAGCCTCTGCCCCGACGGACCGCTTGCGGCCGCGACGCTCGCGCACAAAGTGGCGCGCGAGGGACCCCTCTCGAAGCTCGTGGACGCGCTTCCGCGCTACCCGATCGCCCGCGGGTCCCACCCGGTCCCGAACGAGCGCAAGGCGGCCGTCCTCGCGGGCGTCGCGCGGCGTCTTGCGGGCGAGGGTCGGGTCTCGACGCTCGACGGGGTGCGCGTGGACCTTCCGGAGGGCTGGATCCTCGTGCGCGCGAGCGGCACGGAGCCGAAGGTGCGCTGGACCGCCGAGGCGCGTCGCCCGGAGGACCTCGAAAGACTCAAGACGAGGGCCGAGGGTGCCTTGAAGGCCGAGGTGTCATGATGAAGACCTGGATCGGACCCACGCTCGTCGCCGTCGAGGTGGTCCTCGCGGTCGTCGGGTGGTTCCTCGCCGACCTCGTCGTTGGCCCCATCACGCGCTTCGGATGCAACGTCGCGCGCACGGCTTCGGCCTGCCAGGCGACGTACGACAACGTCCAGGCCGTCGGCTTCGTCGTCGTCTTCCTCGCCCTCCTCGCGCTCATCGGCACCGGGGTCGTGCTCGTGCAGGAACGCGCCCGCGGCACGACGGAGTGATGACATGCGCGCGGTCGTCCTCGCCGCCGGCGAGGGAAAGCGCATGCGGCCCCTCACGGCCAACCGTCCCAAGGTCCTGCTGCCGGTCGCGGGCGTCCCGCTCCTCGAGCGGCTGCTCGACGCCCTCGGCGAGGCCGGCGTCGACGACGTCACGCTCGTCACGCATTACAAGGAGGAGGCGGTCCGCTCCGCCTTCGGATCCCGCGTGCGCTACGCGCGCCAGGCCGCCCCGCGCGGCACGGCGGACGCCGTCGCCGCGGCCGGGCCGTTCCCCGAGGACACGCTCGTCGTGAACGGCGATTGCCTTTTCGAGCCCAAGACGCTCGCGGCCCTCGCCGCGGGCGGCCCCGCCGTTACCGCCTTCCGCGCCGCCGAGCCCGAGCGGTACGGCGTCTTCTCCGTGAAGGACGGACGCGCGACGGGGGTCGTCGAGAAGAGCCCGAAGCCCCCGTCGAACCTCGCGAACGCGGGCGCCTACGTCGTGCCCGCGGGTTTCGAGCGCGACCTCGCCGCGGTGAAGCCCTCCCCGCGGGGCGAGCTGGAGCTCACGGACGCCCTGAACGGCGCGATCGCGCGCGGCGTCGTCTTCCGCCTCGTCGAGATCGCCGAGTGGATCGAAATCGGCTATCCGTGGGACATCCTCTCCGCGACCGAGCGCATCCTCGCGCGCCTCAAGGGACGCATCGAGGGAACCGTCGAGCCGGGCGCGGTCCTCAAGGGCGAGGTGTACGTCGGACCCGGCGCCGTCGTCAAGTCGGGAACCTACGTCGAGGGCCCCGCGTGGATCGGACCCGATTGCGTCGTCGGCCCGAACTGCTACATCCGCCCCAACACGGCGCTCTCGCGCGGCGCGAAGGTCGGCAACGCCTGCGAGATCAAGGCGAGCGTCCTCATGGAGGGCGCGCACGCCGCGCACCTCGCGTACGTGGGCGATTCGGTCATCGGCGCCCGGGCGAACCTCGGCGCCGCGACGGTGGTCGCGAACCTGCGCCACGACGGCCGGAGCGTGAAGGTGACCACCCCCGAGGGCGAGCGTGTGGACACGCGCCGGCGCAAGATGGGCGTCGTCCTCGGCGACGACGTGCACACGGGCATCAACACGTCGCTCAACGTGGGCGTCATCCTTTCGGCCGGGTCGACGACCCGTCCGGGAGAGGTCGTCACCGCCTCCCGTTGATATCGAACTGATATCATAGGGCCCTTGTGCCCCTCGTCCCCAGGGCCTCTCGCTGAACCCTGATGGCTGAGCCCCGGCCATGACCCGTCGAGGTGCGGCGTGGACGACCGGGGCGCATCGAACGTGGTCGGCTTCGCCGTCGCCTTCGGCGTCTTCGCGCTCGCGTTCTCGTTCTCGGTCTCGCAGATGCAGGAACCCGCGCGCGTCGCCGGCCCCGCCTCCGACGTCGTCGCGGGCCTCCACGCGGCCGACGGCGCGCTCGACCTCCTCCTTGCAAAGCCCGGCGTCCCGTCCGACTGGCTGGAGTCGGACGTCGTCCCGACGGTGCCGGGGCTGCGCGCGCGCGACGGACCCGAGGTCTCCCTCGCGCGCCTCCACGCCCTCGCCCGCGGCGACGTCGGGGGCGCGAGGTGGACGTACGAGGATGCGCGCGAAGGCCTCGGGGTCGAGCCGAGCTATTTCCGCCTGCGCGTCCGGCCCGTCCTCGAGGAGGACGCGCTCGCGGACGCGCTCGCCCGGCGCCGCGTCGCGTACGTCGCGGCGGCGGGCCTCGCCGCCGAGCGCGAGCGCGCCGCGCTCGTCGCGTCCGGCGCGGGCTTCGCCAACGACACCGCGGGCGACGTGTACCCGGATGCCGACGCCGCCGCCCTTCGCGCGTTGTCGCTCCGCCTCCTCGGTCACGACGGCGCGGCGGGCGCCGGCCTCGCGCCCGCCTCGAGTTGGGCGGCCGCGGACGCGGACGGCGCATGGTATGCGACGCCGTCCCGCCTCGACGCGTCCGGGCGCTGGAACTACACCCACGGGGAGGACAGCCGGCTCGTCCTCGGCGCCGTCGCGCTCGCGGACGTCCCGCAGGGCGCGCCGCTCGCCGTCCATCTCGAGGCCATCCTCTCGCCGACGACGCTCTTGCCCCTCCTCGGCGCGCCCGTCGCGGACGGGGCCGAGGTCGAAACGTGCGCGCTTCCCTGCGCCGGAGCCTGGAGGACGTTCGCCGCGCTTCCCGCGCGCGAGACGCTCGGGCCCGTCTCCGCGACCGCGGCGCGCCCCGAGGGCGAGGCCGCGCTCGTCGCGCTCCGCTGGAACGGCTCGCGCCTCGTGGCGCCGCCGCCGGGCGCGCTCGTCGCGTCGTGGGGCCAAGGCCCTGTCGTCGCCTCGGCGCGCGTGGACGTCGCGGGCGTTTCCGCGCTCGACGTCCGGCCGGGCTTCGCGTCCACACGCATCGACGCGCTCGTGTTCGGAAGCGAGGTGGACCACGCGACGCTCGCCGCCACGGCGGAGGGGCTGCGCTTCGGCCGCTCGGTGCAGGCCTGGGCCGCGGCGGGCGGCGGCGTCATCGTGCTCCCGAGCGCCCGCGCCGACGGCGCGCTCCTCGCGCCCGCGATCACCGCCGCGAACGAGGGCGCGGCGGGGTCGGCTCCCGGCGCCTTCCTCGACGCCCTCGACGCCGCGCACCCGCTGCTCACGTTCCCCAACGCGCTCGCGCACGGCCTCTACGGCAACGCGACGCCCCGATGGGCCGCGGCGGCGCAAGGCGCCTTCCACCGTGTGCTCGAGGCCCAGGTCCCTGGGGAGGGCCGGCTCCCCGTCCTCGAGGCGCGCCACGGCAACCTCGCGACCGGGGAGGGGCCGGCGGTGGTCGCAAGCGTGCGGGTCCCCGCGCACGAGACCGCGGCGTTCCTTGAGAACGCCCTCGCGTGGGTCGCGCTCGACGACCTCACGATCGACTACGGCCCGTCCGTCCCGCTCGGGTCGACCGTGTTCTTCCGGGAGCGCACCGTGTGGATCGACGGGGGCGCGACGTGGGGCACCGTGAACGGGCGCGTCCAGTTGTTCGCGTGGCGCTAGCGCTTCGCGAGCGGACGCGCCGGAACCCCGCCGACGAAACCGTCGACGTCGCGGTTCACGAGGCTCATCGCGGAGACGACCGATCCGTCCGCGATGGTGACGCCGGGGAGGATCGTGCAGTTCGCCCCGATCGTCACGTTCCTGCCGATCTTCACGCGGCCGGTGCGGTATTCGTCCACAAGGAACTCGTGGCAGAGGATCGTCGTGTTGTAGCCCACGATCGAGTTCTCGCCGATCTCGATGAGCTCCGGGAAGAACACGTCGAACGTGACCTCGAGGCCGATCGACGCCTTCGCCCCGATCTTCGCGCCCATCGCGCGGTAGAGGACGTGCTTGAAGCGGAGGCTCGGCGAGATGCGCGCGAGCACCATGAGCACGTAGTTGCGCACGGTCTTCCAGAAGCCGACGGATTCGACCCAGTACCAGAGGCTGTTCGCGGGTCCCTTCGACGGGTGACGGGTGGTGGCGCGGGTCATCGCTTCTCCTCCGGGGGCGCGCTGCCGGCGCGCGGGCGGGCGCGTCCGGTGAACGGCGCGCGCAGGACGCGGTGGATCTCCTCGGCGGTCGGGCGGCCGATGCCCTGGACGCGCGCGAGGTCGTCCACGCCCGCGTTCGCGATGGCCTCGATGGTTCCGAACGCTTCGAGGAGACGGCGCGCGAGCACCACGGAGACGTTCGGCAGGCCTTCGACGATGAAGCGCAGGCGCTCGTCGTCGCTCATCGCGGTCTTCCCGTGGCGGATCGCGACCGCGCGGCCTTCGCGCAGCTGCTCCCGCTTCGCGAGCGCGGCGAGCAGGTCCGCCGTCTCGCGCGGGTCGCGCGTCGTGAGGACGGTCACGCGGTAGTCCGTGAGGATGCTCGCGAGGCTCGCGTGGATGGCGGCCGGCGACACCTTGCGGACGGCGAGGATGTTGTCCCCCTCGATGACGAGGATGGGCGTCGGGTAGGCGGACCGCAGCGCACGCACCTGCTCGAAGAGGCGGCCGTCGACGAGGCTCCCGACGTAGTCTTCGGCGGTCTTGCGCTCGACGCCGACGCGGTCGCTCAGGACGTAGTCGGCCGTCTCGAGCGTTTCCGGTCGCACGACGACGTCCGCGCGCGAAAGCTCCTTCGCGACCTCGCTTGCGAACTCGCGATGGTCGGCGATCACCACCGCGCGACCTTCCTCCGCGACCGCGGCGGCGGGCGCCGCGAACGCGGTGAGAGGACGCTCGGGAGGCCGCGGCCGCGCCGCGCTCGGCCGGGCCTCGCCGCCGCCCGTCGCGACGTCGAGCGTGGCCTGCTTCGCGCCGAAGGCCGATTTCCAGCCGTCGCCCTTCTCCGACTCGTTCACGGCCTTGAAATGCGCGCGAAGGGCTTCGATCTCGCGGCGCATCCGCTTCTCCTTCCCCTTCGAGGCCCAATGATATTGCTCGTCGCGCGTGCCCTTCGTCATGAGGATCACGACGCGGCCCGCCCGCTTGCGTCCCGTCCGGCCGCGGCGCTGGATGGACCGGATCTCGGAAGGGACCGGTTCGTAGAAGACGACGAGATCGGTCGCGGGGATGTCGAGGCCCTCCTCCGCGACGGAGGTTGCGACGAGGACGTTGAAGACGCCCTCCTTGAACTTCCGCACGATCTCGACCTGCTCCTTCTGCGAGAGCCCGCGGTCGACGTCCGATTTCGTGGCTTGACCCACGAACCGGACGGGCCGCGCGCCGTCGAGCTTCGCGAGTTCGCGCTCGAGCAGCTCCGCCATGTCGCGGTAGTTCGTGAACACGATGATGCGCGCGTCGGGCTTCGCCTCGAGCTGCTGACGGACCGTGACCGCGACGCGTCGCAGCTTCGGGTGCTCGATGCGGGCCTCGGAGGCGAGGCGTCTCGCCTCGATCACGCGCGGATCCGCGAGGAGGCCCTTCGCGGCCTTGCTCTCGTCCGAGCCGAGCCGCTCGAAGTACGCGTTCAGCGCGCCGAGACCCTGCGTCTCCGCGAGCTCGAGCGCGTGGTTCGCCTTGAGCGCGGCGGCCTGCGCCGAGAGCGCGGCGTAGATGGGCGAGGCGGGACGGCCGCTGCGATTGGCCTCCGCGAGCGCGCCCTGCAGGCGCCCCGCGAGCGCGAGAAGCTCTTTCTTGCTCACGAACGACGCCTTGTAGAAGCCGCCGACGCGCAGCTCGGCGACGCGCGCCTCGAGCGCTTCGCGCAGCCGGTCGGCGATCTGCTTCAGTCGCTCCGGAACGGGAACCTCGACCCACTCGACGCCCACGTCCTGCACGTAGGCCTGCGTGTCGGCGTCCGCTTCCGTGCGCGCCTCGATGCCCTCGATCCCGAGCCGCATGCAGATCTCGCGCACCTTGGTCGCGTTCGAGCCCGGCGACGCGGTCATGCCCAGCACGAGCCCGTTGAAGCGCGCCCGCAGGTACTGCTCCGCGATGTAGACGTAGGCGTAGTTGCCGGAGGCGCGGTGGGCCTCGTCGAAGACGATGAGCGTCGTGCCTTTGAGGTCGATGCGATCCGCGATGAGGTCGTTCTGGACGACCTGCGGCGTCGAGCAAACGACGTCGGCGTCGCGCCATTCGGCCTCGCGGTCCTCGGGCGGGGTTTCGCCCGTGAAGACCGCCACCTTCGCCTGCGCGAGCGTCTCGCGCAGGAAGGCCGCGTGCTGCTCGACGAGAGGCTTCGTCGGGGCGAGGAAGAGGACCTTGCCCGGGTGCGTGACGCGCCGCTCGGCGATCGCGAGGAGCGCGATCACGGTCTTCCCGAGGCCGGTCGGGAGGATCACGAGCGTGTTCCGCTTCAGGCACTCGGCCGCGATCGCGAGCTGGTAGTCCCGGTGGGCGACCCGCCCGGGGACGATCGCGGCGTGCTCGACGTGCACGGATGCGGGGACGGAGCCCTGAGGATTTAACCGCTCCCCAGGATCCCCGAAAGAGCGCGCATTCGAAAGGTTTCTGACGCCGGGGCGGAATCGCCCTCCATGCGCGCGCCGGCGGTCCTTGGCCTCGTCCTCGCGATCCTCGCGGTCGCGGTCGTCGCCGATGCCCAGGCCTCCACCGGCTGCATGCGCCCAACGCTCGTCGCGCCGGAAGGCCTCCCGGGCCTCGTCGATCCAGGCGCCTCGGTTACGATCCCGCTCGTGATCGAGAACCCGAACGAGGCCCCGGTGGCGCGCGCCGTCGCCCGCCTGAACGTCACGGGTCCCCCCGGGTGGACCTTCCAGCTCGAGACGAACCCCGTGAGCCTCGGGCCCGGCGACGAGATCCTCGACCATCTGACCGTGACCGCGCCCGCGCGCGGCGCGGGCAACGCCGACGGTCGCATCGTCGTCACGGCCGCCTTCGCGTGCCAGGTCGAGGGCGTCTCCGCCATCCAGACGAGCGCCTCCTCGACGCTCACGCTCGAAGCGGGGCTCGCGCCCTCCCCCCTTCCATGGGGCGCGCTCGCCTCCCTCGCCGTCGTCGTCGTGGGGGCCGTCTCCGTCGTCGCCGTTGCGCGAAGCCGCGAGAGCCGGCTCGT
The DNA here is from genome assembly GCA_035540375.1 of Candidatus Thermoplasmatota archaeon. Lineage (NCBI taxonomy): Archaea > Methanobacteriati > Thermoplasmatota > Thermoplasmatota archaeon. The sequence goes on along the minus strand of DATLGO010000098.1, from coordinate 82,554 downwards.
GCTCACGCCCGAACGCTCCGCCTTCGAGGTCACGCCCGCCGACGGGGGGAGGGTCTCGGTCGCGATCGAGAACCGGCGCGGCGAGCCCGTGACGGCCCTCGTGTCGGCCGAGGCGAGCGCCGGATGGACGGCGTTCGTCGCGGTGCCCGAGGTCGAGCTCGAAGGCAAGGAGGAGATCCGGTTCTGGGTGTCGGTGCGCCCGCCCCCGGGCACGCGCATGGGCGCGAAGGGCAGGGTCGTGGTGCGGGCCGCCTCGCGCGCGCACCCGCGGGACGTCGCCGAGCGGGAGCTCGACGTCACCGTCGGGCAGCGCCCCTGGGAACCCGGGGTCGAGCGCCGCGCCGGGGATTGACAAATCCTTAAAAGCCTACGCCGTAGTGCCATGGATCATGCGGGCCTCGCCGGTCCTCCTCGCCGTCGTGCTCCTGGCCATCCTCGCGCCCCATGCCGCGGCCCAGGCGCCCAACTGCGCGCGCGTCACCGTGAGCGCGACGCCCGACCCGGTGTACGTGCCGAGGAACGGCGGCGACGCGGCGCTCTCGGTCGTGTTCGAGAACGCGGCCCCGTCGCCCCCGCTTCCGGGCGGCGAGGCGCGGCTCAAGGTCTCCGTCGCCGCGCCCTCCGGCTGGACCGCGCGCATCGACGGGCAGGACCTCACCGTCCCGTCGGGGGGTCGCACCTCCCTCACGGTGGCCGTCAAGGCCCCGGACGGCGCCCGTCCCGAGGAGCGCGCGCGCATCGTCGTCTCCGCGACGGGCTCGTGCACGTTCCCGGGCGGCCCGGCCACGCCCATCGCGCTTCCTCCCCTCTCCACGGAAGCGACCGCCATCGTCGAATCGCCCGCGCCCGCCTTCGGCCTGCCCGCGGACCTCCTGCCCATCGGGGGCGTGCTCCTCGCCCTGGGCGTCGTCGCGACGGGCGCGGCCCTCGTGCTGCGGCGCCGACCGGGCGCGATCCTCGCCGCGACGCCCGAGCCCGAGAAAGCCGTCCGCCCGGGCCGCGGCGCCTCGTTCCCAGTGACGCTCGCGAACCGCGGCCGCGACCGCGACACCGCGAGCTGCTCGGTGGGTCCGGCCCCCGAAGGGTGGTCGGCGTTCATGACGACGCCGGAGGTCGAGATCGGCCCCGGCGAAACGCGCACCCTCTACCTCATGGTGCGGGCGCCCGCGGGCGCCCCCGAGGGCACGGAGGCCGCGGTGCGGGTCGCGGTCCGGAGCCGATCGAGCCCCGCCGAGACGCAGCTCGAGGTCAAGGCGCGCGTGGTGGAGGACCGGGGCGGCGCCGACGAGCCGGACGGGGCCGCCTGATCAGCGTCCGGCGACCGCCCGGATGATGGCGAAGAGCGCGTCGCCCGCGACCCAGGCCGCGACGAATCCCACGAGAAGCGGCACGAGGAACGGGAGCTTCGGCGTCACCCACACGCGCTTCGCGCCCGCGGCCTCGAGCGCGGCCTTCTCCTCGTCGATGTCGCGCTCGTCCCGCGAGGGGAAGACGACGAGCCGGAGCTTGCCTTCCTCGACGCGCTCCATCGGCCAGACGTGCGTGCGCCCGAGCGACGCGACGTCCGCGCGGTATCCAAGGAGGAGCGCGGGGAACCGGATGTCCCCGCGCGCGAGGTTCCAGCCCGCGAAGGCGAGCGGAACGAACGCGAAGGCGACGAGCGCGTTTCCGAGGATGGTGAGCGGTCCCGGCATGGGGCTCGGGGCGAAGGGGAGCCCCTCCGCGACCGCAAGGGGAAAGGGCGCGAGGATGGCAAGCGCCATGAGCGCCTTCGCGTCCGCGCCGCCCGCGATGAGGCCGAGCTGGTACATCACGTAGATGAACACGATGAACACGGGCACGAGCGCGAGATAGTGCCAGCGCGCGAGCACGGATTCTGTCTCGAGCGCGACCTCCGCGGCGAGAAGCACGGCGCCGCCCGCCGCAAGCGCGATCCAGAGCGCGTTCGGCGCCCGACGCCACGCGAGGTCCGTGAACGAGCCGAACGCGAGGATGGCCGTTCCGAGGAAGATGCGCGCGAGGTCGAGGACGAGCACGCGGGTCCACGCGCCCGTCGGGCCTTGAGGGTTACGAAATCTCGCCCTTGCGGTAGCGCTCCGCGAGCGCCACGTACCGCTCGGCGTTCGGACGCGCCCGCGCGACGAGCGCCTCGTCGATGCGGACGACCCTCGCGGGGACGCCCGCGACGAGCGCGTGGTCCGGGATCTCGGATCCTTCCTTCACGACGGCCCCGGCAGCGACGATGCAGCCCCGGCCCACGCGCGCGCCTTCGAGGATGATGGCGCCCATGCCGACGATGGTCTCGTCGCCGACGGTCGCTCCGTGCACGACCGCGCGATGCCCCACCGTCACGTAGCGTCCGAGTTCGACCGACCCGCCCGGGTCGGTGTGGAGAACGCATCCATCCTGGATGCTCGTCGCCTCGCCGACCCGGATCGGCCCCATGTCGGCGCGGAGGCTCGCGTGCGGCCAGACGCTCGCGCGCGCGGCGATGTCCACGTCGCCGAGAAGCGCGGCGGTCGGATGCACGTAGGCGGACGGGTGGATGCGGGGCGGCATCGCGACGAGGAGCGCCGCGGCCCCGCAAGAACCCTTCCGGAGTCAGTCTAACGTCGGTCCGGCCCGCGCGGCGCCTCGCCGAAGCTCTTCATGTCCGGGCGCTCCTCCACGCGGATGATCTTCCCGTCCTTGAGGACGAACCGCGCCTCGGAGTGCCCCTCGAGCTCGATCGAGGGCATCTTCTTCCCCTTCTTCACGACCTATTCACCGGGGTTGAAGAGGACGCCCAGTGGTCATGAGCGTGTCGGCTAGCGCTCGAAGATCGATCGACGCTTGATCCAGAACCCTTATTTCCGGGGTCCCCGCGCGCCGATGAGGTCCGCGTGGACCACGATCTCGCAGGGCTTCCATCGCCTTCGATGGAGGCCCGCGACCACCGGCTGCGGACGGTCCCGGGGCGCCCCGGGCGTCGCTTGGCACGGACCCTCCTCGACGATGACGGGACCGGTGGCGAGCGACTCGAACGCGCGCGCGAGGAAGCCGCAGGCGTAGGCGCAACCCCCGGCGACCCTGAGCACCATGGCGCTCGGTCGGATCGCGACGATCTCCGCGACGATCCCGCCCCGCGCGCTCAACGCGTCGAGGACGTCGCCCGCGTGGCGGGGCGCGAGGCCCTCGGCGGCCGCGCGACCGGCCTCCGCGCTCGGCCACGTCGTGTCGAGGTAGCGCGCGAGATCCTCGTTCTCCGCGCCGAGCGTGGGGCGGCCCAGGACACGGTTCGTGCGCGCCGCGTGCTTGGTCGCGCGCTTCTCCGGCCGGCGGGCGGATCCGAGCGCGAGGACGTACGCGGTCGCGATGAGCGCGCCCCCCGCAAGGAGGATTCCGGGCGGAGGCTCCGCCGTCTCGGCGGTCCGCCGCGGCGCGAGCGGCGCGTCCGGGGGCGCCGCGACGCGCGCATCCGGCGCGCCCTTCGCGAAGACGACGTGCGTGTACACGCCCGCGGGGGCGCCGAGGATGCCCGTCTCGTACGCGCCGTGGGCCGTCGTCACGACGAGCCGCGACGAGGGGCCGAGGACGAACCCCGGAACGCGACCCTCGAAGGCGGCGGGCGCGGCGTGGACGGGCGAAAGCCGGGTCGAGCCGCCGGTCCAGAAGACCTCGACCTCCGCCGCGACGTCGTGCTCCAGCCAGACCTGGATCGTGGCCTCGCCGCGGAAGTCGACGTCGACGAGCATCCATGCGGTCGGGGCTTCCGCGACCGCGGCCGGGGCGGCGAGCGACGCCGCGAGGACCGCGAGGACGGTCGCCCCAGTCGCGCCGCGCATGCTCGATCGTTCGAGGATCGAAGCGGGATGCCGATTGTGACGGATGGCTCGATGGCCGGCCGCCCGGGCTACGGGGTCCGCTCGCCTGCGACGCGCGCGACCGCGTCGCGGAACCACGGGGGAATCTCGGCGCTCGCCCCTTTCGCGTAATCGTACCAGACCTGCACCGTCCGCGCCTCGGCGACGAGCGAAGGCTCCCGCGCGCGCGTCATGCGATACGCAAAATCGAAGCTCGACCGTCCGATGCGCGCGACCTCGATCGCGATTTCGACCTCGTCGCCGAGGTGGAGGGGCGCGCGGTAGTCGACCTCGACCCGGGCGAGGATGAAAGGGAACGCGGAGGGATCGAGCTGCGCGGCGGCGCCGAGCCGTCGGACGTACGCGACGCGCGCGTCCTCGAGATAGGATACGTAGGCCGCGTTGTTGACGTGGCCCATCATGTCGACCTCGCGATAGCGCACGGGAAAGCGCGTCGTGACGGGCATCCCGTCCCGTTACGGCCCGCGCGGTCTTGAATCCTCGGCGGCCTTCCGGCGCTTCGCGGCAGCCACGCGGGAGGTGATGTAGAAACGCGCGTAGAGCAAAGCCGCGCCGTAGGCGAGCGCCGCGACGACGTAACCCAGAATGAAATCGTTCCAGACGACGCCGAGCGCGTAGCCTGTCACGACGAACGGGATCACGAGGCCGAGGGTGACGCCCGCGACGAGGCTCGGGGTCCAGGCGATGCGCGCCACCGTCGCCCATCCGGGAGGTCGGCCTTAAACTTAGGTGCTGTAGGGCACGTCGTGGGCGTGGTCGCGTTCCATGAACCGGTCGCGATCCCTCGTGCTGTAGAGGAGCGCGGTCAGCTCGACGGCCGCGCGCTGGTCCACGTCCCCGAAGCGCTCGCCGAGGAGCCTGACGGCTTCGTCGAGCGCCTCGTCGATGCAGGAGAACATGGGCTTGATGCGGCCCTTTGTTTCCATGAGCATGGCGTTGGTGGCAGGGGCCGGGCGCGGTTAACGTCTTGTGGCCGTTCACTCGACGCGACCGCGCTCGCCGAGCAGGCGCTGGACCTCGCCCGCAAGCGTGCGCTTGGGCGCGGGAGCCGCTTGCGGTTGGAACACGACGGCGATGAGCGGGTCGGGGTCCCGGGCCCAGAGGCGCACGGCGTCGCCCGCCGGGACGAGCACGATCTCGCCCGGCTGGTAGGCGAGGTTGTTCCCATCCTCCATGAACGCGACGCCGGACCCGCGAAGGACGAGGAAGGCGCGCTCCGACTCGTGGCCCGCGGTGACGCCGCGGCCCGGCGCGACGCGCAGCAGCGCGGCGGCGAGCCGCCGGGTCTCCGCCAGGGGCACGAAGGCGTTCCCCTCGAGGGCCGTCGTGGGAAGGAGCGACAGCCGCCGGAGCCCCGGGTCGCCCTCCCCAATCGCGGGTTCGTAGACGAAGAGCTTCGAAGGAACGGTCGGCGACTCGGTGACGGGCGTCGCGCCCGCGAGGAGGAAGCCGAAGGGCGGCGTGGCGCCGAGGAGCCCGTCGAGGAGCACGGCGGCGGCGCCCGCGGGAACGTCGAGCGGTCGTTCGGGGCCCGCTTCCACGAACGAGCCTTTCGAAAGCGGCGTCTCGAAGCCCCCTTCCGCGGGGCGGACGATGCGCGCGCTCGTGTCGACCACGGGGGCCCGAGGCGCTCACCCGAGATGAGCGTTTTGACGCGGGTCTAGACCCGGGTTTTATGCCTTGTCGCCCTTTCAAGGCTTGAGTCGGTCCCCATGGAGTTCGCGATCACCGAGGAGCAGAGGCTTCTCCGCCAGACGGTCCAGGAATTCGTCGCGAAGGAGATCGCGCCGCACGTCGAGAAGTGGGAGGAGGACGGCGAGGTTCCGGACGCTGTCTTCAGGAAGCTCGGCGCCGTCGGCCTCCTCGGCGCGCCGATTCCCGCGGAATACGGCGGGGCCGGTCTCGACGCCGTCACCTACGCGATGCTCACGGAGGAGCTCGCGAAAGGCTGCTCGTCCCTGCGCACCACCATCTCCGTCAACACCTCGCTCTTCGGCATGAACGTCCTCCTCTTCGGCTCGGAGGCGCAGAAGAGGTTCTACCTCCCGAAGATCTCGACCGGCGAGAAGCGCGGGGCGTGGGCCCTCACGGAGCCGCAAAGCGGCTCGGACGCCGCGGGCCTGCGCACGACCGCCAGGAAGGTCGGCGACCGCTGGGTCATCAACGGCCACAAGATGTGGATCTCGGACGGCGGCAAGGCCGACTACCACGTCGTCTACGCGCGCACGAACGACTGGGACCCCAAGAAGAAGCGCGAAGGCATCTGCACCTTCATCGTCCACAAGGACGACCCCGGCTTCAAGGTCGGCTCGATCGAGTCCAACCGCAAGCTCGGCCTGCGCGCCTCGCCCACCGCCGAGATGCTGTACGAAGACTGCTCGATTCCCGCGGACCGCATGATCGGCGCGCCCGGCTCGGGGTGGGAGCAGGCGAACAAGATCCTGAACGGCGGTCGCCTCTCGGTCGCCGCGGGCGCCGTCGGCATCGCGCAGGCCGCGCTCGACGCGAGCGTCGCCTACGTGAAGAGCCGCGAGGCGTTCGGCATGAAGATCGGATCCTTCCAGCTCGTGAAGGAGCACATCGCCTACATGGCCCTCGAGGTCGAGATGATGCGACTCCTTGTGTACAAGGCCGCGTGGATGAAGGACCAGGGCCTCGACAACCGCCTCGCGGTGTCGCTGGCGAAGCTCCACGCGGGCGAAGCCTGCACGCGCGTCACCGAGCGCGCCGTGCAGCTCCACGGCGGCAACGGCTTCAGCGGCGAGTACCCCGTCGAACGCTACTGGCGCGACTCGAAGATCATCGGCATCTACGAGGGCACGAACGAGATCCAGAAGGTCATCATCGGCGGGGAGATCCTGGGGATCTGAGCGAAGCGGGTCCGCCGTTGCGATGATCCGCAGGTCGACGCGGATCCTGAAGGTCGGATCGGGCACCGGCCTGCGCCACCCGTTCGGGCCCCGCCTGCGCGACCGCCCGTTCGACGAAGCGGCGAGAAGGCCCAAGCGCCCGGCGCGCGCGGGTCCGGAGCATGACAGACTGGACAATCGAGGAGCTTCGGGGACGCAAGGTCATCGACCGTCACGGCGACAGCCTGGGGCAGGTGCGCGACGTCCTCATCGACGACGCCCAGTGGTCGATCGAGGGCATCGTCGTGGACGTGAACCGCGACGTCGCGGAGGAGCTGAACCTCAAGACGCCGCTCTTCGGCGGCACGTCGCTCACGCTCGACAAGGCCCACGTGGATACCGTCGGCGACAACGTCATCCTGAGCGTGTCCCGCACCGACCTCGCCTCCAAGATGGGGGCGCCCGAGACCACCTCCGCGGGCGGCCCGTCGACCGGCCCCGGCGGCCCAGCGCCCTAGGGACCCGAGGCGCTTCGGCCCGCCGCGGCGCGCGGACCCGGGGCCGCGAAGACCCTGGCGGCCCATCGGGAGATGACGATGCTTTATGAGCGCCGCGGAGAGACGCTCCCCTCATGGTGGCCGCTGACGCGGATGCGCTTCTCCGTGCGGTGAGGTTGAGGTTGGAACACGACGAAGCCTTCGCGAGCGCGCTCAGGACCTTCCTGGAGTCGACGCGCCCCGCGGAGCCTGCGCGGCAGGAGATCCGCATCGTCGACGTGACGCTTTCCCCGGGGGAGATCACGGTCACCGCCGAGGTGAGCGGAGACGAGAGCCTCCCGCTCGAGGTGAGCGTGGAGGGACGCGACCTCAAGCTCGCGTTCGACGGAGGCGCATCCGGCACGTCCGTCCGGCTCCCCGACGCCGTCCTCGCGCCCAAGGCCCGCGCGACGCTGAGGAACGGCATCCTCGACGTCGTGCTCCCCCGGCCCCAGGAGCCCAGGGCCCCCGGGACCCTGGGCGAAAGCGCTTAGCGGGGTCGCGCGGGAACCGTCTCCGGAGCGCCCGGCCGCGCCGCCCCGCCCTCCGCGACGCGCTCGCCCCTTTCGCGCCTCGCGGCGGTCCATGTCCCCGGATGTCCATCCTTCCGGCGCGGCCGCGCTCGCTCCTGCGCCATGGGCGGCGGCCCGCGGTTCTCCCGGTTTCCTCTCCGGACCGACGCCAAAGCTTGAAGGCCCGGCATCCCTCAGTCCGGTCCGTGACGTCGCTCGCCGCGCAGGTGGACGGGGCAAGGGACTACACGGAGCTGTTCCGCCTCGTGAAGCGCCTCGTCGAGGCGCGCCTCGGCCGGTCCCGCGCCGGCATCATGCTCGGCCTCGCCCCGCTCGGCCTGTCGCCGGGAGGCTTCCTCGGCGGCTATTTCGTGGTCGGATCGAACGCGATCGTCCTCAATCGCGACGTTCTGGGCTACGTCAGGTTGAACGCGCCCGACCACCACAACGCATACGCGTTCCACGTCCTCCTCCACGAATACCTCCACACCCTCGGCTGGTTCAGCGAGGACGACGTGCGGCCGCTCGCGCACACGCTCTCGGTCGAGGCCCTCGGCGAGGACCACCCGGCGACGCTCATCGCGTCCGCGATGCTCCCGGGGGCCGAGGGCGGGCGCGCGCCGGCCTTCTTCCGCAAGCTCGTGTATCCGAGCTTCGGGTGGGCGCCGGCGGCGCGTCCCGAGATCGAGATCGTGAAAGGGTTCGACCCGGACGCCACGCCCTACATCGGGTGACGCCGCCGAGCGAACGCGAGAGCCGCGAGGCCGGCGACGGCGACGGCCAGAAGCCCGGCATCGGGCGTCGCGTTCCCGGGGAGGGCCCTGCCGTCGTCCGCCTCAGCGGCCCCGGCGTCCCGCGCGAGACGGTACGCGTCGAACACCGCGCCGTCGGTCCCCACGGCGCGCACGTCGATGCGGTCCGGCGAGACGTCGAGCACGGTGACGTGGTACGCCGCCTTCCGGAACGCGCTCCAGGCGGGCGCCGGCTCGACGAACTTCTCGTAGAGGCTGCGCCCCGCGCCGCCGCTCACGACGTACACCGCGCCTGTCCCCTTGAGGGCCGTCGCGGCCCCGACGGAGGGCGCGCCGCCCTTGAGCGGCCAGGTGCGCTCGTACATGTGGTCATGGCCCTGCAGCACGAGGTCGGCGCCCTGGTCGAGGACGGGCTCGAGGTCGGCGCGCGCGACGAGGTCCGATCCGTGCGCGTCGCTCGAGCTGTAGACCGGGCGGTGGAAGAAGACGACGTTCCACGAGTCGGGGCGATCGGCGAGCGCGTCGACGAGGAAGCGCTTCTGCGCGGCCGCGTCCGTCTTCGCGTCCGGATGCGCCTTGTCGTGGTAGGCCTCGGTGTCGATCGAGACGATGCGCATCGGGCCCCAGTCGAAGGCGTAATAGAAGGCCGGCTCGTTCGGGAGGGTGAAGCGCTGCCACACGAACCGCGGCTCGTTCGCGCACTCGCGCGGCGAAGGCCCGACGCCGAAGCTGAAGCACACGAGCTCGTGGTTCCCGAGCGCGGGCATCCATGCGGCGCGCGACGCGACGGGCTCGATGAGCCGGAACCACGCGTTCCATTCCTGCACGTTCCCTTCCGCGTACGAGAGGTCGCCGCCGTGGAGCACGAGGTCCGGGTCGAGGTTCCGCACGACCTCCGCGATCTTCGCGGCTTCGGGGGCGATGCCCATGTCCGCGAGGAAGACGACCCGCGTGGTCCCGTTCGCTGCGGGCGGCGTCTTGAGGTCGAACGAGCGCGTGCCGACCGTGTAACGCTCGGCCTCCGGGGGCAGCTTCGCGCTGTAGGTGAACATGGGGTCGATGGCGCCGGCCTCGAGCTTCGCGCCGATCTCGCCCGATTTTCCCGCGCCGGTCCAGCGGACGCGCGGGTCCGCGAGCGGCGCCTGCGACGAGAAGGTGACCGCGTAGCCGTCGCCGTGCCACGCGACGCGGAACTGCTCCTCGGACGACTGGGCCGTGGCGCAACCGGCAACGAGAGGCAGCAGGAGGACGACCATCAGGACCGCGCGCATCGTTCCCGCACCGGGCCGATGGGACATAAGGTGCGCGCCCGGCGTCAGGGGTCGGAACAGTCGCGGACGTACCCGCACCCGAGGCAGCGGAGCTTGCAGTGGCGGTCGAGCATCGCCGTCCCGCAGAAGTCGCAATGCCAGACGCGATCCGCCACGCGGCGCGAACGCCGGGAAGGGAAAAGAAGGTGACGGGCGGGGCCGGGGACCCTCCGGCCGCGTCCGGGGCGGACCGGTGTTTGCGCGATGCGCGCGCGAGACCCACGCGCGTTCAGGGGGCGAGGCGGCGAGTCACGGACGGTAAGGTCTGAGAACCGTCGCGCGCGAGGTGTGCAGCTCGGCGCGCCCGTCGCGCTCCTTCACGGAAAGTCCCGTCGCCTCGAGGAAGGCGCCCGCCTCGAACGCGCGGACAGCCTTCGCGGCCTCGTCCCAGCATACGAGCGAGACGCGCCCCGACTCGTCCTCGAGGGAGGCGTTCGCGACGAACCCGACGGTGCCGTCGCGGCGCTTGAACGAACGCGCGGGTTCGACCGCGACGAGCCGGCCGCGTCCGAGGAAACCCGTCGCGCCGACGCTCCCGTCGGCGCGACGGGTTTCCTCGGACGCGGCGGGTTCGGGCGTGGGGGCGGGTCCGGGTCCGAGCGCCGTCGGGTCCGCGCCCGCGGCGTCGAGGAGGAGCTTGCGCTTCGCGGGGTCGGGCGCGCCCTCGACTTCGAGGGCCGTCCATGCGCCGACCACGAGCTCGAGCCCGTAGCGCGCGTCCTTCACGCGCGCGTTCACGACGCGGACCATCGCGCCCGGCGCGAGCGTGCCGTCGTCGACCTTCTCGACGTCGCGGTCCCAGAGGACGAGCGAGGCCTCCCCCGTCGCGTCGCGCACGACGACGTTCGCGACGCGGCCGACCCCGCCTTCCCGCTCGAACGCCTTGACGGGAAGCGCGCGAACGACCTCGACCCGCACCGTCGCCTCGGCGCGGCCGCGCGCCTCGGCGAGCGTGACGAGCGCGCCCTCGTTCAGGCCCTCCTCGTCGAGGAGGAGCAGCGCGAGCGCCTCGTCGTCGAGCAGGCCGCCGTAGGCGACGCGGCGCTCGTCGAGGGCGGCGTCGAACGCCATGCCTGGATACCGCCGCGCGAGCTTCGCGCGCGCCGTCGCGATGGGAGACACGCCGGGGGATGGCGCGTCGGCCGTGAAAAGGGTTGTCCCGGAGGCCCGTCAGCGCAGGTCCGCGAGGGGAACGCGGACCTCGGTAAGGTCGTAGAGACCGGGGTGCCGCGTCGTCTTCGGCGGAAACGGCTTCCCGCGCGCGGCGCGCTCGAGGACCTCCTCCTTCGTCGGGGCGGGCTCGCCGGCGCGCCAGTTCTCGACGACGATCGCGGGGTCCATGTAGTCCACGAGGACGACGGGCGCGCGCAGGCAACCGAGGCGCGTGAGGGCGGCGTGGCGGTGGTGCCCGTCGATGACGACGAGCGTGGCGCGGTCCGCGATGATCGCGCGCTCGACAAGGCCGTCGCGGGCGATGGCCTCCGCGAGCGCGCGCACGCGATCCTCCTCGATCTCCTCGTGGATGCGAAGCTTCGCGATCTCGACGAGCGCGAACTTGGATTTCATGGGGGAACCTCCGAGCGGCGCGGGCGGGAATCGATCGCGGCGACCTCCTCGACGGCGGGCTCGTTGAGCGTCTTCGGGCGGAGCGTCATGAGCTTCGCGAGAAGCCGCTCCGAGCGCGGGTACGAGAGGACCGCGACGAGACGCGGCGATTGCGCCTTGAACAGGAGGTCCGCGAGCCGACGGGCGGCGTCGGCCTCGACGGCCGCCGAGTCGGAGGCGAAGCGGGGAACGCCCCTGAGGGCGTCGTCGAAGGCGCGAGCGAACTCGCGCGGATCCTTGGATTGGGCGTCGGCGGCCTCGAGGAAATGCCGGATCTCGCCCGCAAGGCGCCGGCGCGTGAACGGGCCGGGCTCCTTCGCGTCCTCGAGGAGCGGGACGACCGTGACGTCACGGGCTCGGGCGTAGCGGACCGTCTCGAGGAAGGGGTGGACCTCCTCGCAGGGGAAGCGCTCCCTTCGCGCCTCGAGCAGGACCTCGTCCACGAAGCCCCGGTTGCGCGCGTGCTTGTCCGCGAGGGCCTCCCGGACGCGGAGCAGATCGGCGAGCGAGAGGTCGAGCGCGATCGTGGCGGGCTCCACCTCGGCGACGGCGCGCGCGAGGCGCAGCGACTCGCCCTGGGCGTAGGGTAACGCCTCCGCGACGGTGAGGCGCCTGACGCCGAGGTCCAGGACGCGCACCATGGCCTGTCGCATTCCGGCTTCCGCATAAAAGGATGACGGGAGGGCGACGCGCGCTCCGACGAGGCCGGCCGGGCAACGCGAAGGCGTTATGGGTGATGAGCCACGTGGTTCGGCGATGGCTTCGGCCGACCTCTTCGATCCCGAGCTGCACTTCCGCTGGATGAGCCGCTGCGCCCGCAAATCCAGGGCCGGCGAGGTGCTTCTCGCGACGCCGGAGGGGTCCCGATACCCGTACGTCTATCCGCGGGACCTCGCCGGGACCGCGCGCGTCCTGCGCGAGATGATCGCGCGCGACTTCCACGCGGAGGATGCCTTCCGCCACCTCGAATCGGGCGCGCTCTTCCTCCTCGAGGCGGGCCGGGAGGGTACCTGGGGGCAGCGGTACGACCTCGAAGGCCGGGACCGTTCCATCTACGTCCAGGAGGACAACGTCGCGCATGCGATGCGCGTGATCGCGCTCTACCTGCTCGAGTGCAGGCGGCAGGGCCGGGAGCCCGAGCGAGGGAAGGAGCTGGTCGAGGCGCTCGTCGCCGCGTTCGACGACTCGACGCGCCGCGTGTACCGCAAAGGCATCAACCTGTTCTACAGCACGACGACGGTCCACGAGTCGCCGATCGAATCCGGGTACACGCTCTGGAACAACATGGCCTACCACCGCGCATTCGAGCAGCTCGCGCGGGTCCTCGAGGCGTACCGGCCCGACGACGCGCGCCGGGAGCGGGCGCAGTCCTTCTGCGCAATGCACGCCGTGAACATGCACCGGCACTTCGTGCAGGACGGCCGGTTCGTCCGCCGCATCACGCCGCAGGGCCGCATCGACACGAGGAGCGACATCACGCTCCTCTCGCCGCACTACTTCAACTTCCCCGAGCTCGACGCGCGCGCCCTCGAGGCGAGCGCCCGCAAGATCGAGAACGACCTCTGGGATCCCGACCTCGGGCTCCTGCAGCGCTATCTGCCGTTCGCGGAGGACCTCGAGCTGCACCTCCACGCCGGTAACGGCCCCTGGCTCGCGTACACGGCCATCTACGCGGGTTATCTCGCGCGGCACGGCGACGTCGAGAAGGCCGAGCGGACGCTCCGCGACATCGCCGCCTACGCGACGCACGAGGGCGCGCTCCCGGAGCACCTTTCGACGCGCGAGCGGTTTCTCGACTTCTGGGAGCGCGAGTGGCAGACGGGCATCGACTTCCAGAAGGAGTTCGCGAAGGAGATCCTCCTGCCCGACGTCCGTTTCAGCCGCATCGTGGAGGAGCTGAACCACATGCGGGCCGAGTACGAGCGCATCCGGTCGCACGTCCTCGCGACGGACGACCCGCTCATCCGGTTCGCGACGCCTCTGCTCTGGAGCCACGCCGAGTTCCTCCTCGCGCTCTTCGCGCTCGAGGACCGGCGCAAGGTCTCGCCGCCGTGATCACGGCCCGCGTCGAGCCATCGCGATCACCGCGCGCCATTCGGCGGCCGAGACGGGCTGCACGCTCAACCGGCTGTTCTTCACGAGGACCATCGAGGAGAGCGCCTTCGACGCCTTCGCGTCCTCGAGCGTCACGGGTCTCGGAAAGCGCTCGACGAGCCTGACCCGGACGCCCCACCAGGTCGGGTCCTCTCGCTTCGACTTCGGATCGTGATGATCGCTTTTCGGGTCGAACTGGGTGGGGTCCGGGGTCGCGGCTTCCGCGACCTCGGCCGCGCCGACGATGGCGGAGGGCTTGGCGTTCGAATGGTAGATCAGGAGCCCGTCTCCGGGGGCCATCGCGCGGAGGTTGTTCCGGGCCTGGTGGTTGCGCACGCCGTCCCAGAACGTCGTGCCCTCGGGAGCCTTCGCGAGGTCGTCGATGGAATACACGTCCGGCTCGGTTTTCGCGAGCCAGTATCGCCGGGGCATGCGCGGCCAACCGCGGACGCCGCCATGAGCCCTTCGGCGATCCCCGATTCCGCGGACGCGCGGCGACCCCCCGCGTCGATGGTGTGGCCGAAAGCGACTTGAAGTCCGAGCGCGACTGGGGTCCGGCAGCGCAGGCTCAGCGCGCGGCCCGGAGCGATTCTCATGGACTTCTACCAGAACGGCCCCGCGACGCTGCACGACCTTCAACCGGAGCGTCGCGGCCACGCCCGGGCGCTCGTGCGCAAACATGTGGCCGCTCGCCCCGCGGCCCTCCTCCTGCCGATGCTCTACAGCGAGATGGAGCGGCCGGCGCTCCTCGGGATCCGTCAGGGTCTCCGCAAGGCGGACTTCCTGAACGAGATCGTGATCGCGCTCACGTGCGAGAACTCGAACGAGGTCGAGAACGTCCGCGACTTCTTCCAGGACCTGCCGGCGCCCGTCACCGTGCTCTGGTGCGAAGGCCCGACCGTCCGCGAGGGCATGGAGCGCCTCGCCGAGCGCGGCTTCGACCTGCGCGGCTACAGCGGCAAGGGTCTCGCCGTCTGGCTCGGGCTCGGCGCCGCGAGCGAGGACAACTACGCGATCGCGCTTCACGACGCCGACATCGAGCACTACGATCCCAAGATCGTGCACCGCATCCTCCTTCCGATCGTCGTGCCCGAGATGGACTTCTACTTCGCGAAGGGCTACTACGCCCGGCTCACGGGCGAGCGGATGTTCGGTCGCGTCGTGCGACTCTTCCTCTGGCCGTTCCTCGACGCGCTCCAAACGGTCATCCCGAAACCTTCTCCGCTCCTCCGCTACATGCGGTCGTTCCGCTATCCGCTCTCGGGCGAGATGGCGATGACGAGCGACCTCGCCCGCAACATCCGCATTCCCACCGATTGGGGCCTCGAGCTCGGCGTCATGGGCGAGGTGTACCGCAACGCGACGATGAAGCGCATCTGCCAGGTGGATCTCGGCCTCTACAGCCACAAGCACCAGTCTGTCGGCGGCGGCGCGAGCGAGGGTCTGCAGCGCATGAGCATGGACATCGCCTCGACGGTGTTCCGCCTCCTCGCGAGCCTCGAAGGCGTCACCATCACGCCGGAGACGCTCGTGACCCTGCGCGTGGCCTACCGCCGCGAGGCGCAGGACGCGATCCGCCAGTATCACATGGACAGCCTCGCGAACGGCCTCGTGTACGACCGGCACGACGAGGAGGTCGTGGTGGAGACGCTCGAGCCGCTCATCACCGAGGCCGGCCGCGGCTTCATGACCGCGCCCTCGAAGGACCAGATCGGCGAATGGCTGCGCGCCATCGCGGCCGACCCGGAGTCGCCGCAGCGCATGCGCGGCCTCAAGGCGGTCCCGGTCGGCGAGCGCGCGAAGCTCCTCGCCGCGGCGCGGCAGGACACCGCGAACCTCTGATCACCGCGCCTCGGCCCGGGGCACCAGGAGCCGGCGCACCACGTCCGCGTCCGCGGGGGGGACCTTCGCGAGCGCGAAATTGTCCTCGACGTGAGCGGCGGCCTTCGCGCCCACGAGGGCGCACGCGAGCCCCGGCGCGCTGCGCGTGAACTGGAGGGCGCGCTGCGCGGGCGTCCGGGCCTCGGGGAAGGCGAGCTCGACGTCCTTCGGGATAAGATGGAGGAAGCGACCCTGGCCGAGGCTCGCGCTCGCGAATGCCGTAAGCCCCAACCGCGCGCACGCGTCAAGGAGGGTCGCGGGCTTCCCGTCGACCGTCTGCGTCTCGGCCTCGAGGGACTCGCGCATGGCGAGGTTGAGCGGCGCCTGGACGGCCGCGAAATGGTGGCGGCCGCCGCCGCCCGCGTCCCGGCGGGCCTCGGTCGCGAGGTCGACGAGCGTCTCGACCTCCAGGTGACCCGGCTCGGCGCGGCGGGAGCGGAACCCGGCCCACGTGGCGACCCCGTACCGCGCCACGCGGCCGTCGTCGACGGCCTTCTCGAGCGTGGTGAACGCGGCGCGCAGCCGGTCGTGGACGACGTCGATGGGCGTGTCCTCGAGCTGCGTCTCGGGATTGTGGAGATAGTAGAGGTCGAGGGTCGCGAGGCCGAGGTTCGCGCGGCTGCGCTCGAGCATCGCCTCGACGAAGCGAGGCGACATCGCGTGGCAGCCCGCCGCGACGTCTCCGCTCCTCAGGACGCCGGTCCGGATGAGATTCTCCTCGTACCAGCGCCGAGCCGGGAGGGCGGACTCGCCGTCGTGCACGAGGAAGCCGCCCTTCGTGGCGACGAACACGCGGGACCGCGCGGAGGGATCGCGTTTCGCAAGCTTCGCGAGCGCGCGGCCGACGCTGCGCTCGGCGCGCATGAGCCGATAGTTGATCGCCGTGTCGAACACGTTCACGCCGCGCTCGTAGGCGGCGGCGACGGCCGCCTCGACGCGGGCGTCGTCCTCGTCCGTGTCGCGCCCGAGGTAGGTCCCGAGCCCGATGGAGGAGAGCGTGACGCCGAGCGCGCGGCGGAAGTGCGCGGGCGCCGCGCCGCTCGATGTCGCATAGGCCTCGGTGGCGGCGTCGTCGGCCCGGCCCTCGATCATCCCGCTCCGCGTCATCCTCGGACGAATCGTCTCGGCGGGAATAGCGTTTGCGCCGGGCCCGCCCCGGCGAGCGCCGGCTACGGGCAACCGCCTTGAGGCGTCGGACGCGTGGCTTCGGCCCACGCGGGCGAGCCTTTCGCCGCGCCGGCCTCCGTCACGCTCCAGGTCCACTCGACGCCGCGGCGTTCGACGACAACGTAACCGCGCCGCTCAAGCGCCTTGAGGTGGTAGCTCGCGCCCTGCTGCGTGATGCCAAGCCGGTCGGCAAGCGCGCGTTGCGTCAGGCCCCCGTCGGCGAGCGCGGCCACGACGCGCGCCTGGCTGGGCGTGAGGGGAAACGGCTCGGGCGTGGGCATTCGCGCCCCCGCGGGGTAGTATCGGCGATGACGTCCTTCCCTGCGGCCGGAGACGAACTCGTGGCGTTCGAGCAGCGCGAGATGATGCAGGAGCGCGCCCGTGCCGAGACCGGAGAGGCGCTTCAGGTCGGCCCAGCGGATGCCGGGCTGCTCGGCGACGAGGCGATGGACGCGCTCGCGCGTCTTTTGGTCGAGCACGTCCGCGCGCTTGAGCCGCGAGTAGAGGGCGAGCAAGGGCGTAAGAATCGCGGGGTCGCGGCGCGCGGCAATTCCGATGACGGCGCCGCCTGCGACGGCGAGGCCTGCGCCTGCGACGAGCGCGGCAAGGAGCGGATCGTGGGCGTCCGCGCCGCCCGCGGCGGGGGCGACGACCTCGCCGTGGCTCACCACCTGCATGAAGCTCGACGCGCCCCCGGGTTGACCGCTCATGAGGCCGGCGAAAATCGCTTCTCCCACGGGGAGGTCCTTCGAGACCGAGACGTGGATCTGGACGAGGACCCGCTCCCGCGGGGCGAGTGTGAGGGCGGTGGGCCAAGCCGTTGCGCGCACGCGGTCCGGATCCGGCACGAGGGTTTCGCCCTTGCCCGTGACCCGGTAGACGACCGGCTCGAGGACCACGGCCTGCTCGGTGTCGAGCGGATTCTCGACGATGGCGGTCAAGAGTCGCTCCCCGCCGGGCGCGATCGTGAACCGCTCGTCGAGCGGAGTGATGGCGGGCACGCGGAGAAAGAAAAACGTGACATTCGCGGTTGACGGGACGAGTTCCGGCGCCTCCTCGGCGGCGGAGGCGGAGGCCGTCGCGAAGAGCGTGGCGAAGGCAACGAGCAGGAAGCGCGAGCGCAAGGCCATGCGAAGGTCGACCCGGTGCATCCCCGACCGCGGCGGCGGGAGATAGCCACCCTGGAACGCTCCCTTGTGCAATATAAAAAGATTCCCGCGGGGGGTGTCCCCGCGGGGAGAGCCGCGGTCACCGCACGTCGTAGCGGAGGAACGCCGCGTACGCGCCCAGGAAAGCGAGGACGTTGTAGGCGACGAGCACCGCAAGGTTGCGTGCGCCCGACGGGCTCGATAGTTGCTCCTCGACGCTCTGGGCTTCGTAGCGGAAGAGCGGCGGATCGAACCGGGGGCCGTTGGTGGAGAAGGCGGGCCCGCCGATCGTGATGGTGTACGCCACAGCGCCGCCCGGGCCAACGCCCTTTGGCGGCGGGTTGTCGGCGAGCCATTCCGCGCGCGCCTTTTCGACCTCCTTGCGGTATTCCTCGACGGCGGCGCTCATGTCCTTGTACGTCCAATAGTCTGACCGGGCAAGCGCCGTGCTCAGACCTCGAAATGCCTCGGCCGGACTCACGGAAGCGATCGTCTCCGCGCGCGCGAGCTGATTATCGAGCTTCCGGCGCGCGTTCGCGACGATGGCCGAGCGCTCGGCGTCCGCGCTTTTCCAGACTTCGGATTGCGCGGCTTCGAGGGCCTTGAGGCGCGCCTCGTCCTCGGCCGAGAGCGTGCCGTTCTGCGCCTGGCGCAGCTCGTAGAGCGCCAAGAGCTCGTCGCCGATTGACGACGACTTCGCATTCGCCCGCTCATTGACCTCCGCAAAGGCCTGCTGCATGTCGCCCTCGGTGGCCGTGGCAACGGTTTCCTTCGCAACGACGGCCGCGACGTTGCCCGCGCCGAAAACGAGCACGAGCCACACGAGCGTGAGCGCGAGAAGGCTCGTTGAGGACTTGCGCGAGAGGCTCGACACGAGGAGCCCGAGGAGATAGAACGCGCTCGCGAGAGGCACGAAGAGGAGCAGAATGAGGCCGAGCCGACCCCATTCGTCGCCGTTGAGTCTGACACCCGTCAGCGAAAGCGCGGCGAGCGCGACGACAACGCTCAGCGCGAACGGGAGCAGGATGCTCGCCATCCCGCCGAGGTACTTCCCGAAGAGGACGGCGTCCTTCGGCACCGGATTCGCAAGCATGAGCTTGAGCGTGCCGCGCTCGCGCTCGCCGCTCACCGCGTCGTACGAGAACACGACGGCCATGAACGTCATGACGACGGCCGCGACGAATCCGAGGTCCAGGGGGTCGAATCGCTTGTTCGTGGGCGAGGAGCTTCCGCCGCTCGTCTCGGCCGACGACATCCGGAACGGCATCGCGTCCGTCGACTTGCGGAACTCGTCGCCGGGGCCCCCCGTGAAGATGCTGAGGAGGTTCGGCTTCGCGATGACACGGCTGATCTGCAGCGACACCTTCACGAAGTCGTTTTCGGACATCTGCTCCATGCTCGCCTGGTTCGTCGCGAACGAACCCTGGTCGTCGCGGTGGTTGGCCGCGAGGACCAGCACGCTCGTCGTCAGGATGAGGAGCGACAACCCGAGCGCGATCAGGAACCGCATGCTCAAGACGTTCTCAAGAAACTCCTTCTTCGCGATCTCGATCGTCGGGTTAGGCAACGCGTCCCACCTCCCGCACGAGAGGGGCGCCCATGGCTTCGTGGTAGAGCGCTTCGAGATCGCGGATCGCGGACGTCGCGACCGGCGCAAGGAGTTCGCCGTCGCGCATCACCGCGATCCGGTCGGCGAGCTCCTTCAGCCGGTAGATGTCGTGCGTCACGAGGAGGATGGCCTTGCCGGCGCTTCGAAGCTCGCCCATGAGCATCGAAAGCTCTCGCGCGCCGACCGGATCGAGGCCCGTCGTCGGCTCGTCCATCACGATCGCGGCGGGATCCTTCGCAACCGCAATCGCGATTCCGAGGCGCTGGCGCATGCCCTTCGAGAACGTCTCGACGCGGCGCTTCGCTGCGCCGCCGAGGCCGACCTTCGCGAGCAGCTCCCGCTCGCGCGCGGCTGGGACGTCGGCGCCGGAGATGCGCGCAAAGAAGCGGAAATTCTGTTCGGCGGTGAGCGTGCCGTAGAGCAGGACGTTCTCGCTCACGTACCCGACGTGCCGCTTGGCCGCGAGGGGATCCTTCGTGACGTCGATCCCGTTCACGAGGGCGCGGCCCGAGGTGGGCTCGACGTGGCCGAGAATCATGTGGACGGTCGTGGTCTTGCCCGCGCCGTTCGACCCAAGAAGCCCGAAGATCTCCCCGGGTGCGACGTCGAAGTGCGCTTCCTTGACGGCGACGTCGCCGTCATCGAATCGCTTGTGGAGGTGTTCTGCGACGATCATGACGATCACCTTCGCTTGGCCTTGACGATGACGAAGACGGCGACGACTGCGGCGACCGCTGCCGCCGCGATCCAGCCGAGGTCGGAGGACGGAGGCGCCGCGACGTCGAGGCTCAACGTGCGCGTGCGCGCGTTCACGTCCCCCGCGCTCGCGCCGACGTCGAGGACGTACTTGCCTGTCCCGACGTCCTCCGGCGCAGAGACGCGCATCGTGACCTCCCTCCGCTCGCCGGGATCGAGCTTCGCGAGGCGGGGCGGATCGAAGGCCGTCCGCCAACCCGTGGGCTTCGAGGCGCCGAGGACGACATCGCGCAGCGCGGCCGTGCCCGAGTTTCGAACCGTCACGTTCACCTCGCGCGTCTCGCCCGGCGCCAGATTCGCGAACCAGTTCTCGCCCTCGAGTTCGAGTCGGCCGGCCCCAAGTACGGTCACTTGCAGGGGAAGAACGGTCTCGACGCCCTCCGAAGTCGCGACGAGTTCGAAGGCGAGTGTGCGCCCCACGTCCTTCGTCGCTCCCGCGGGAAGCGAGAGAGAGACCACAACGTCCCGCGACCCCCCCGCGGCGAGCCGCACGCTCGGCGCCGGGGCATTCCCGACGAAGAACCGAGCAACGTATCCTTCCGGGAGCCCGCGCGTCGCAAGTTCCACGAGCCGCTCGCGGCCAGGGTTCTCGACCTTGACCGAGTAGTCGGCTGAGCGCCCCGGCTCCTGCTCGCGGATCGGGAAGTCCGTCTTGAGGCCGAGCCGCCCGGGCGCTCCTCCCGACGCGCCTTCCGTTTCGCGAAGGCGCACCTTGGTCGTCGTCGTGCGGTTGTCGTATTCGAGGGCGACGGCAACGTCGGCGGCATCCTTCACGAGACCGAATTCCGCAACGGCGGAATCGCCGGGCGCGAGCCGTTCGATCGTGCGGAAGTAGGGCGTTCCGATCTTGATTCCGGCGAGATCCTCGAGGCTTAAGACGACGGAGGCCACCGTGCGGTTGCCGGCGTTGCGGAGCGTGACCCGCGCGCGTTCGCCGTCCGTCGTCGCGTCTTCAACGATCACCTTGTAGAGACCGGCGTCGGCCGGGGGTCTCGGGATTTCTATGGCGAACGTCTCGCGCTCCTCGCCGTTGCCCCGCTCGAACGAGATGGTGAGCGTCACGACGCGCGCATCGCGAAAGAGCCGAAACGGAAGCGTCACGTGGCCTTGGCTCCACGCCTCGCCGCTGAATTCCGAAGCGACGAGGACGCCGTCGTCCGTAAGCGACGCGAAATGGATCCGCGCGAACGACGCGACGTTTCGAAGCGAGACGGAGACGTCGTTTCCATCGCGCGCGACGTCGGAAACCACGAAGGTACGCGAGCGCTGTCCTTCCGCGAGGCCCACGGCCGAGGCAAGGAGGAGCGTCGCGAGGACCACGGCGGACACGCGATTCATCGGCGCCCCCCGGCGCGTCGCAGCGCAATCGCGACGAGACTCGCTCCGGCGAGAGCGGCGGCCCCGGCGAACGGCGTCTCGACGGGCTCGACGTCGAGAAGCGATGACGACCGCGAGTCGTTGGCGCCGCCCCTCGGAGCGGATGGCTTCGGGATCCTGACGCTCACGCTTCCCGAAGCCGACCGGCGCGGATCCTCCATCTCGTTGGCCATGAGCATGACCTGGTGGTCGCCCGTCGCGTTTGCGTTCGCCTTCAGGCGCACGCTGACCTCGACGGTCTCTCCCGCGGGGACCGTCACGTTGCGCGGCGATACGCTCACGTCGAGGGCGGGCGCGAAGGCGCCACGCGAGTATGCGACCGACTGGCCGCTCCCGCTCGCTGTCCCGTTCCCGCCGCCTGCGGGTGTCGTGAAGACTGTGGCGTTGTCGCCGCGCCGATCATCAAGGGTCGCATTGCCGCTGCCGGCCGGTTGCGCGTTAGATTGCGAACTCCCGCTTCCGCCGCCGTCCGGGCGCGTGACCGTGTACGTCGCGCCGCCGCTCGTCGACATCGACATCGTCGACAGCGTGACGTTGAGCGTCCGGTTTCCGGTGTTCTTGAGAGCGAACGTCGTCTCCACGGTCGTGTTCGGCCGCACGACGAGGATGGGCGTCTTCGGGTCGATGTCGAGGCCTTGGATCGCGTTCGTCGTCCCCCCGTTGAAGGAGTAGGTCACCTGACCCGCGACGACCGGTGTGGCGAGGAGGGCGATCACGAGCAAGGGCGCGACGAACGGGCGTGCCTGCATGCGCCTTGGATGAACGCGCGGGACATGAAGAACCTGGAACGAGGCCTTGTAGGCGTCAGATCAGGAGCTTCCGCCGCAGAAGCCTCACGGGCAGGAATCCCAACGCGACGACGACACCGGCGAGCACGGCCGTGTGGACAAAGAGCCCCGCGTGCACGGTGCCGAGCACGAGGGCCCGCACGACCTCGACGAGATGGTAGAGCGGCGAGAACTGGGCGACGACCTGCGCGAAGGCCGGCAGCTCGTCGAGCGGGAAGAAGACGCCGGAGAAGAGGAACATCGGCGTCACGACGAGGGTGAAGTAGAAGGTGAGCTGCTCCATGTGCTTCACGAGGACGGTGTACGTGAGCCCGAGGACCGCGAACGTCGCGCCGCCGAGCGCCGCGATCGCGGGCACGAGGAGCGCCCAGGGCGAGCGCACGAGGCCGAGCGCGAGGAGGACGACAAGCATGACGGCCGCGTAGATGACGGCGCGCGTCGTCGCCCAGGCGATCTCGCCCACGACGACGTCCTCGAGGGCGGCGGGCGTGGTCATCATCGCCTCGTACGTCCGCTCGATGTGGATGCGCACGTACGCGTTCCACGCGACCTCGTACGCGGCGGCCATCATGACGCTCGACGCGACGAGGCCCGGCGCGATCCATTGCAGATAGGAGACGCCTTCGAAGCCCTCGGTCAGATACGCGCCGAGGCCGTAGCCCATCGCGACGAGGTAGATGAACGGGTCGAAGAGATTCGAGAGGATGGTGGAGGCCCAGAGCTTCCGGTAGAGCGTCGCCTCGCGCTGCCACACGCGGAAGGCGAGCCTCGGCGAGAACGGGAGCGCGACCATGGCCGCGCGAGCGGCCGCGCCGGGGAAGTAATCTTCGGCTTCAGCGGCGGCGGGCCTTCTTCGCCTTCTTCTTCGCGGCCTTGCGCGGCGCCGCGCGCTTCGCCTTCGAGGCCTTCGCGCGCTTGGGGGCCTTCTTCGCGGGCTTCTTCGCCTTCGTGACGCGGCGCTTCGCGGCGCGGGCCTTGTTCCCGACGGCCTTCGCGGTGGCCGCGACCTTGTCGAGGAGCGATTCGGCGGCGCCGACGGCCGTCTGCTTCGCCTCGGCCGCCTTGGCCTTCGCGTCCGCGGCGGCCTGCTTGGCCATCCGCGCCGCCTCGTCCGCCGCCGCCTTCGCGCGCTCCATCGCCTGGTCCATCGGGGTCTCCGCCATGCGTCCGTCATCCCCGAGGGACGATTTAGCCTTACTCAAGGAGCGTCCTGCCGGTGAGCTTCAGGAAGACGTCCTCCAGGCTCGCGCGGCGCAGCACGGCGGAGGCGGGTTCAAGACCCTCGGATTCGGCCTCGCGCAAAAGCGCCTCGGCGTCGTCCGTGTGGAAGAGGACGAAGTCGCGCGACCGGTCGGAGCCTCGCGCCCGGTCCGCGAGCGCCTTGAGCGCGCGCTCCTGCTCGGCCCGGGGGAGCTCGAGCTCGAGCACCTCCCGACCGATGTGGCGGAGCACAAGCTCGCGGGGCGTCCCGCGCTCGATGATGCGGCCGCCGTCCATGAGGACGAGCTCGTCCGAGAGCCGCTCGGCCTCCTCCATGTAGTGCGTCGTGAGGATGACCGTCTTTCCGGCCCGGCGCATGTCGCGGATGCGCTCCCAGAGGAGCGCGCGCGACTGCGGATCGAGGCCCGTCGTGGGCTCGTCGAGCACGAGGAGCGCGGGGTCGTTCACGAGGGCGCGCGCGATGAGGAGCCGCCGCTTCATGCCCCCGGAGAGCGTCGCGACGCGCGCGTCCGCCTTCTCCTCGAGCTGGACGGACGCGAGAAGCTCCTTCGCGCGGGACCTCGCCGGCGCGCCCGTGATGTCGAAGAAGCGCGCGAACGTCACGACGTTGTCGAGCGCCGTCATGTCCATGTCGAGGTTCGCTTCCTGGGGCACGACCCCGATGAGACGCTTGAGGGCCCGCGATTCGGTCGCAACGTCGTGCCCGAGGACCGTGAGCGTCCCCGCGGAGACGGGCGACAGGCCGTAGATCATCCGCATGGTGGAGGTTTTCCCCGCGCCGTTCGGGCCGAGGAACGCGAACGTGCTTCCCGCGGGAATGTCGAAATCGACGTTCTTCACGGCCTCGTGGGCGCCGAAGCGCTTCGCGAGTCCTCGGGCGACGACGGCCGGCTCCACGACCGGTCGAGCGCGGTCGGCCCCATGAACGTGTCTCCAAGCCCGCCGAACGCCCAACGGGAAAGGATCATGCTCCGGGGGACGCGTCCGCGACCCATGGCCTCCCGCCTCCTCGCCGCCTTCGCGCTCCTCGTCCTCCCCGCGCTTGCGGGATGCGTCTCGACGCCGGGCGCGGGCGACGGCGGGGACCCCCGCCTCGAGGCGCCGCGCGCGCCGTACGTCCTCCCGGACGTCGTCACGAAGCTCGACCCCGTGCGGAGGGTCGACTTCGGCGGCGGCAACGACATCGCCTTCAAGGGAGGCTACGCCTACGTTTCGTCGCGGTCGGGGCTGCACGTCGTGGACATCAGGGACCCCGAAAACGCGACCGAGGTGGGCTCCGTCCCGTGTCGCGGCATCGACGTCGGCGTCGTCGAGACGACGAAGGGCCGCATCGCGACGATCTCGTACCAGGGCGACGACGGGTGTCCCGGCGCGGCGCCCTCGGGCGGCATCCGCCTCGTCGACGTGACCGATCCCGCGAACCCCGTCGCGCTTTCGCAGGTTCCGCTGAAGTACGGCAGCCACACGCACACGCCCTGGGGCGACACGGGACTCGTCTACAATTCGGCCTACGACCTCGTGAACGTGATGGCTCACCACAAGAGCGAGATCGTCGACGTTTCGGACCCGACCGCGCCGAAGGTCGTCGGCGCGTTCGAGTTCCCGGCGACGAGCAAGGCTCCCGGGTGCCACGACATCCTCGCGGAGCCCGAGCGTTCGCGCGCGATCTGCGGAGGCATCCACGAGACGATGATCTGGGACATGAAGGACCCGATGAAGCCGCGCGTGATCGCGACGCTCACGAACCCGGCGATCAATATCCACCACAGCGCGGCGACGGCCCTGAACGGGACCCTTCTCATCATCGGGGACGAGTCCGGCGGGGCCCTTGCGCCCGCCTGCCCGGCCCACGGGAGGACGCCGACCGGGGCCCTCTGGTTCTACACGCTCGCGCCGAACGGCGACGTGCAGCTCAAGGGATACTTCTCGCCGCCCCGCGGCAACGGCAACGTCTGCACGGCGCACAACTTCAACGTCGTCGCGGACCGGCCCCTCGTCGTCGCGGGCTTCTACTCGGGCGGCACGATGCTCGTCGACTTCAAGGACCCCGCGAACCCGAAGCTCGTCTCCCAGGTCGCCCCGCCGGACGGGAGCGCCTGGGCGGCTTACTGGCACGAGGGCGCGGTCTACACGGGCGACGGCGGCCGGGGACTGGACGTGTACCGTCTCCGCTGAGCCGGTTTACGAACCGGACGGGAGGGTAAGGCTCAAGAACTCGGCGGATTCCTTCCGGCCCGATGGCTTCCACCTGGCGCACCCTCGGGCTCTTCGCCGCCCTCACGGCGCTTTTCATGGCCGTGGGCTTCGTCGTGGGCGCGTACTTCGCGAACGCCCCGCTCCTCGGGAGCGTGGTCTTCCTCGTCATCGCCGCGGCGATCAACTTCGTCTCCTACTTCTGGTCGGACCGCATCGTCCTCTGGTCCACGGGCGCGAAGCTCGTGACCCCCGAGCAGGCGCCGCGCCTCCACGGCATCGTCCGGAGCCTTTCCCAGAAGTCGGGGCTTCCGATGCCGCGCGTCGCGATCATCCCCACGGACCAGCCGAACGCGTTCGCGACGGGCCGCAACCCGCAGAACGCGGTCGTCGCGGCGACCGCGGGCCTCCTCAAGATGATGGACGACGACGCGGTCGAGGCCGTGATGGCCCACGAGATGGCCCACGTCCGCAACCGCGACGTCCTCGTCATGAGCGCCGCGGCGACGGTCGCCGGCGCGATCACCTTCGCGGCCCGCGCCTTCTTCTGGAGCGCGCTCTTCGGCGGCTCGCGCGACGGCGAGGGCGGCGGCAACATCTTCGGCATGATCCTCCTTGCGATCCTCGCCCCGCTGGCCGCCATCATGGTGCAGCTTGCGATCAGCAGGAGCCGCGAGTTCATGGCGGACCGCGGCGCCGCGGAGATCACGGGCCGCCCGCTCGAGCTTGCCCGCGCCCTCCGCATGCTCGAGACCGGAGCCTCGCGCATCCCGATGCAGACGGGCTCGCCCTCGCAGTCCCACCTCTACATCGTGAATCCGTTCCGCGCGGGGTTCGTCTCGGGCCTCTTCCGCACGCACCCGCACACCGAGGAGCGCATCGCGCGCCTCGAGAAGCTCGCGGGCATGCGCTGACGAACGGACGGGCCCGAGCGGGTGCCCCCGAGAGGGAATCGGAACTCTTATCTCGATCCGACGCCCAAATCTCCCGTGGAAAGGAGGAGTTCCCGCCAAGCGATCGAGCCTCGTCGTCCGCGCGCTCAGGGGTGAGCGCGGATGACCTTCCCGTTCTGCCCGCTGCCCGACGAGAAGGAAGACTTCCCGCTGCCCGCGCCCGGGCACTCCGTCGTCGTGTACGCGGACGGCTCCGCCGACCGCGGCATCGAGGCGCGCTACGCGTTCGTCGTGATGAGCCACGAGGGCGGCGTCCTCCACGAGGAGCGGGGCCGCGCCGCGCGCGAGCGGGGCGCGACGAACAACGTGGCCGAGTACGTCGCCGTGCTCAAGGCGCTCAAGTTCCTGAAGTCGCACGGCCTCTCCGGGATCCTCTACACAGATTCCCTGAACGTGAAGCGGTGCGTGACCGGGGAGTGGATCTGCAGGCCCGGCATCCTGCTGCCCCTCTGCCGCAAGGCCCAGACGCTCCTCGGCGAGACCGGAAGCACCCTCGAGTGGATCCCCCGGTCCCTGAATCGTCATGCGGACGCCCTCACGAAGTCCAAGATGCGCTGAAGCCGGCCCCGGGGGGCACTGCGCCCCTGCGTCCCTCCCAATATTCATAAGGGGAGAAGGAGCACCTTCTATCACCGTCGCCATGTCATCGATCGCCCTCCGGGCCATGACGTTCAACCTCCGTCGCCGCCGCTGGAGCGACGGGGAACACCAATGGGGTCGGCGCCGCGAAGCCGCGGCGGGCGTCATCCGGCGTTGGCGCCCCGACGTCATCGGGACCCAGGAGGGCCTGGGCGACCAGATGGCCGATCTCCTCGCGGCGAGCGAGGGGTACGCGATGGTCGGCGAGGGCCGCCTCGGCGGCGCCGAGGACGAGTTCAACGCCATCCTCTACCGCGAGGAGCGCTTCGACGTGCTCGACCGCGGCAACTTCTGGCTCTCCGAGACCCCCGACGTCCCCGGATCGATGTCGTGGGGCAACTACTGCCCGCGCATGGTGACGTGGGCGCGCTTCGCGGACCGCGAATCCGGAGAACGCTTCTCGGTCTACAACACGCACCTCGACCACGCGAGCCCCGGCGCGCGACGCAAGTCCGCGGCGCTGCTCCACGCCCGCATGCCGCGCGCCGACGAGCCCGTCGTGCTCACGGGCGACTTCAATTCGCTTCCGAAGAGCCGCGTGTACCGCATCCTCGAGCGCGCGGGCTTCGTCGACGCCCTCCGTCTCGCGGAGGAGCGCAAGCCCGAGCGCTGGGGCGCGACCTTCCACCACTGGACAGGCCGCGGCCTCTACCGCATCGACTACATCTTCCTGAAGCAGGTCATCCGCGTCCCGCGCCTCGTGACGGTCAAGGAGCGGGAAGCGGGCATGCTTCCGAGCGACCACTTCCCCGTCTTCGCGGACGTGGAGCTCGCGCCGGCGTCGTGACAGCGACACTCCGTGGCATGCGGTGGACACCTTTGCCGGACGTGCTCCGCGAACGGGGGGGCGAGATCCGTCCCTCCCTTGGTGCCGACGTGATGCCATTCCTCCCCGATGCGTGAGGGGATCCGCCCCGTCGGCTGCGGCAAGCATGGCGGAGGGCTTTTCCGTTCTTGCGGCTTCGCGTCCAGCGTGCGCGTCTTCGTCACCGGAGGGACGGGCTTCGTTGGACCCTCGATCCTCGACGCGATCCTGGCGCGCGGCCACAGGGTCACCGCGCTCGTGCATCGGCAACCGCCGCCGGCCCGGCCCGGCCTCTCGACCGCGAAAGGCGACGTCGCGCGCGGCGAGCTTCCGGACCTCGCCGGGCACGACGCCGTCGTGCATCTCGTAGGCATCATCGACGAGAAACCGTCGAAGGGGTTGACGTTCGAGCGCCTCCACGTCGAGGCGACGCGCCACGTCGTCGAAGCCGCGAAACGGGTGGGCATCCGCCGCTTCCTGCACATGAGCGCGAACGGCGCCGACCTCGCGCTGACCCCCTACCAGCGCACGAAACTCGCGGCTGAGCAGGTCGTGAAGGACGCAGGCCTCGACGCGACGATCTTCCGCCCCTCGTTCATCGCCGGTCCCGGCGAGGGCTTCCACGCGAAGCTCGCGCCGGTCATCCGGTACGCGCCCGTGGTGCCGGTCCTCGGCGGCGGGAGCGCGGTCATGCAACCCGTCGCCGCGGGCGACGTCGGCCTCGCATTCGCGAAGGCCCTCGACGAGCCGGTCGCCGTGGGGAAGACCTACTGCGTCGCGGGCCCCGAGACGCTGACGTTCAGGCAGTATCTCGAGCGGCTCGCGAAGCTCATGGGACGGAAGCGCGCCTACGCCCCCGTGCCCGAAGGTCTCGCCCTCGCCATGGCGAAGCTGCCAGGCTTCCCCGCGACGCCCGACCAGCTGCGGATGCTTTTCGCCGGCAATGCCTGCGCGGATGCGCGTTGGGCGGAGGATCTCGGGATCACGCCGACCCCGTGGGAAGCCGCGATGACGGACCTCCGATAGCCGGCCTTTATGTCGCGGTCCCGCCTTCGCGGCGCGGATGCTCCGCTACGACGGGCCGGATTGGCGTGACGTCTCCCTCTTCTACCGGGCGACGTACCGTCTCGGTCGCCGGCCCCTCATCGCCCTCGTGCCGCTCTTCGCGAAGGGCGCGGAGAACATGCCGAGGTCCGGCGGCGTCATCATCGCGCCGAACCACCAGACGTACGCGGACCCGGTCCTCGTCGCGGCCGTGATGCCTCGTCCGTCCTTCTTCCTCGCGAAGGCCGAGCTTTTCCGCAACCGCTTCACGAACTGGTTCTTCCGCTCGAACGGGGCCGTCCCCGTCTTCCGGGGGGCGCGCGAGGGCAACCCGGACGCCGTCCGGTTCGCGCGCGAGAAGCTCGAATCGGGCCACGCCGTCATGGTCTACCCCGAAGCGACACGCGCGGGCCCCGACGCCCTGCTCGAGTTCCGAACCGGCGTCGCCCGCCTCGCGCTCGAGACCGGATGCCCGATCCTCCCGGTCGGCCTCGACCTCTACCGCTTCTGGCCCCACGACCGGACGTTCCCGCGGTTCGGGCGCGGCGCCTGGATCGCGGTCGGCGAGCCATGGACGCCCGCGCGCGACCTCGATGTCGTGCGCGAGGCCGACCCTGCGCGCGCCGCGACCCGCGCCCTCGCGGAGCGCGTGGGCGGCCTCGTCGCGGAATGCCGCGCGGCACGCGCGCGCCGCGACCGATGGAAGCCCTGAGGGCCCGCCTGCCCGCCCGCCTCCCCGGGGCGCGGAGGGCCGATCGCGTCGGCAAGATTGAAACGGGACGGCCGACGAATAAGTGACCTCTCATGGGCGCGCGCAGGCCGGAAACCGGAACGAAGCTCCTCCCGACGCGGCTCGAGCCGCCGCGCTTCAATTCGCGCGAGCGCGAGGCCTATGCGAGGGCGCTCGACGTGCTTTCCGCGGCGAAGGTGGATTACCTGCTCGGGGGCGCGGTCGCGCTGAATGCGCACACGGGCATCTGGCGCGAGACGAAGGATCTCGACGTGTTCGTCCGCCCGGACGACGTCGCGAAGACGCTCGAGGCCTTCGAGCGCCGCGGTTTCGAGGTGGAGACGGTCGATCCCGTCTGGCTCTCCAAAGCCTGGCTCGGGAAGTTCTTCATCGACGTCATCCACCGGAACGCGAACGGAACGGGGCCCGTCGACGACGGCTGGTTCGAACGCGCGCCGCGCATGGAGGTGCTCGGCCGCGTCGTGCCCGTCGTCCCCGTCGAGGAGCTCTTCCTCTCGAAGATGTTCGTGGGAACGCGCGACCGGTGGGACGGCGCCGACGTGCTGCACATCATGTTCGCCGCGAACGGGGTCATGGACTGGGCGCGCGTGCTCGAAAAGGTGGGGGAGCACTGGGAGCTTCTCCTGTCGTACCTCCATCTTTTCGGCTACGCCTACCCGGGTCACGTCGACCGCGTCCCGGCCTGGGTGTTCGACACGCTCGTCGAGCGCTTCCGCGAGCACGCCGGGGAGCGGCAGACGGGGCTCGCGTTCAGGGGCACCATGCTCGACCCCGTGAGCTTCCTCGTCGACGTGCGCGAATGGGGGCTCCCCGACGCGCGCGCCGAGGCCCGCCGCGCGGCGCACGAGGAGGGTTGAAGCGTGCGCATCGCCGCGGTCGCCGACCTGCACGCGCGCGCCGACGACGCCGAGCGGCTCGCGAAGACCTTCGAGGGGGTCGACGACGAGGCCGACGTCCTCGTCCTCCCGGGCGACCTCACCGACCACGGGCGCCCCGAGGAGGCCGAGGCGCTGCTTGCGGCGCTCGACGGCGTCGAGATCCCTATCGTGGCGGTCTTCGGCAACCACGATCACGAGTTCGGCGCCCTCGACGACGTGGTGCGCATGCTCGAGGGTCGCGGCGTGAAGCTCGTCGACCGCGCTTCCGCCGTCGTGGACGGCGTTGGGTTCGCGGGCGCGAAAGGCTTCGCGGGCGGTTTCGCCGAGCGCGTCGTCCGCGCCTTCGGGGAGACGCCGCTCAAGGCCTTCGTCGCCGAGAGCGTCATCGAGGCCGACGCGCTCCGCAACGCGCTTCGGGCCCTCGGCACACGCAAGCGCGTCGCCGTCCTGCACTACGCCCCCGTCCAGGCCACCCTCGACGGCGAGCCCCTCGAGATCGTCCCTTTCCTGGGGACGAGCCGCCTCGGCGCCGCGATCGACGAGGCCGGTTGCGAGCTCGCGCTCCACGGCCACGCCCACGGCGGCGCCTTCTCGGGCGCGACGCCCGGGGGCGTGCCGGTCTACAATGTCTCGAAGCCGGTCCTGGAGCGCTCGGGGCTCGAACGCGGATACGCGGTCTTCACCGTGTAGGCGACCGGACTTTCACGCTCCGCTCCACAAAGGCTTAACCCGCGTCGCCGGACGGGCGGCGGATGCGCGCCCTCCCCGCGCTTCTCGTCGCCATCGCGCTCGTCCAGCTCGCGCCCGCGGCGGACGCGGTGCCGGGGGACGTCGTGATGCTCGAGATCAACGGACCCTCCACCCTGCCGCCCGGCCGCGCGGTCGCGTTCGACGTCAACGTCACCATGTGCGCGACGGCGCTCGCGCCCGGTGCGCGGCAGGTCACGCTCAGCCTCGCCGATCCGCCGGCATGGCTCAAGGGGGTCTTCGAGCCCGATCGCCACCCGTTCGCGCTCGTGCTGCCCAACCAGTGCGGTCGCGCGACGGGCGTCCTGCGCGTGAACGTCTCCCACGACGCGCCCGGCCTCGCGATCTCCAACCTGACGATCCGGGCGGCCGAGGCCGACGGGTCGTGGACGTACGGCCACCAGGAGCACATCTTCCGGGTCGGCTACCGCGGCGCGGTCGAGACGAAGCCGGCGCGCCTCGACGTCGAGGCGCCCCGCGGCGGCTACGCGGAAGCCGTCCTCGCCGTCAAGAACACGGGAAACGCGATCTCTCGCATCGGCGTCAACCAGGCCTCGTCGATTCGCGGCGTGAGCCTCGCGCCCGCACACGCAATCGTGCTCGAGCCCGGGGAGACCGGGAGGCTCTCCATCGGCGTGATCCCGGCGGGCGACGCGCCAAGCGAGATCGAGGCCGGATTCCTCGTGACGACGCAGTTCGCGCTCGACGCGACGCTCTGGGGGGAAGGCGCGTTCGTCTCGATGACCGTTCACGCGCACGGCGCCGCCGCGCCATCGCGCGTGCCCTCGCCCGGCCTCGCGCCGCTGGGGGGCGCCCTCGCCGTCGCGGCCTTGCTCGCCGTCCGGCGACTCAGGTAGCGCGGCGCTTGGCGAGGCCGATGTACGACCACGGCGGCGCCTTCGACTGCCGCACGACCGCGAGATCGAGGCGCTCGCGTTCGACGATCTCGAGAAGCGCGTCGTTGCACACGTCGTCCGACATGAGGACGCCCTCCGGCTTGAGCGCCGCGAGGCCGAGCGCGTACTCGCGCGCCATGTTGCGGTACGTGTGCGCCGAGTCGTGGATGAAGAGGTCGACGGGTCCGACGCCGCGAAGGATGCCCGGGAGGAGCGAGGCGCTCGGGCCGAGCCGCAGGTCCCAGCGGGCGCGAAGCGCCTCCGGGACAAGCTCGCCCACGGCCTCCGTCGCGCCCGCTTCGAGGCCGGGGAGATCGACGCTCACGAGGCGACCGCGGCCGTTGTCCTCGAGCGCGGAGAGGATGGCGTGCGAGGTGACGCCGCGCGCGACGCCCGTCTCGACGACGACCTCGGGCTTGAGCGCCCGCACGATCGCGTACGCGACGCGCGAAAGCTCCAGCGTGCCGTCCTGCCACCGCGGGATGGGACCGGAGCCCTGCGCGCGGTCAACGGGCACGAATGATGCGAGCGTCTTCGCGACGTCCTCCGCGCGCGCCCCCGCCATGCGCGCGACCGCGCTCTCGAGCGGCTCCGTGAAGCGCTCGTACTCCGCGAGGCGCCCCGCGCGGGGGTCGCGCCCTTCGAGCTTGCCGACGAGCCGATGCCACGTCCAGTGCGGGCGGGCGAGCACCTCGGCGAGCAGGGCGCGGTTCGAGCGCGGCGCGGCCATGCGGCGCGCATGCTCGGCCTGGGTCATGAAGGGGACGGGTTTCCGAGCGGTCTGGCCCGGGCCCGCGACGCGTCGGTTTCGAGGCGCGCGCAACAATAGTCCACCGTGTAATCCGGGCATTCTTCGCTCGCGCCCGCGGTGAGGCCCGGGAGCGTGGTCATGAGCGTCAGGACGACGGCGAGCGCGGCGAGAAGGAAGGGTCGGCGGGGATTCATGGTGTCGCGCCTCCGGCTTGGGCGTGGGTCTGGCATCACTTAAGGTCACCTTCGACGATTCTTGTGAAACGCGGGCGGGGGCGTCCTCGGCGCCCCCGTCCGATTCTCAGGGGTTGCACCGGTCGAATTGGCCGATCGCGAGCACCTTGATGCGCGAGGCTTCGTAGCCCGCGGTGCCCCAACCGCCGCAAACGTCCGTGTTCTCCTTCTTGCACCAGGCCTTCGCATCAGCCGACGTCGCGGGCAGGGCCACGCGTCCGCGCGCTCGCGACAACAGGCGTGAGGCGTCCGAAGGCGCGCGGTGGGGAGCGGCGGCGTTTTTCGGGCGCTTGTCAAAAGGACGTCCCCGGCTCCCGCTTGTTTCGCTCCCGCCAGAGCTCGTTCGGAAGAACGGTCTCATGGAATTTCGCGAGAACCACGAAAATGGTCGTCGATCTACCATCCCCCACGTAATCCAGGCGTAGGCGATGGAGTAGTGTGCTCGTGAAAATCCACTCCTCATCCTTGTAGCAGATACAGTTGTTGAGCGGATCGTTCTCAAGCTCGTGAACGACATCGTGAACGCCGACGAAATTGAGACGCCTGTGAAAACCGTCATCGCGCTCGACCGTGAAATGGCCGAAGCCCCAAGCGTCCGTTTGAGTGATGCTGATCGACGCCAGGACCTGCCCGCCGTCTGGGTCGATGGTGAGCCCGTCGAGGACGTGGACGCGCGCTGCAGCAGGAACTCCCGCCCGTGCACCGTGCTCGAAGTCCTTCAATTCGTAAGCTTCGGCGATTCCGCGAGCCACTTCGCGGATGGTTGTTCCCGGCAACCATGAGGAATTGAACCACCATGGGCCGGTCTGGTTCTTCCAATAGAACGTCATCCAGGCTTCCTGATGATGCCACTCATACTCCTCGCTTCGATAATGTTCGATACGCCGAGTCGGAAGGCCGGAAACCTCCGCCCGCGAATCCTTGAGCCCCAGGTACACGACTCCCCTCCCTACACCCCAGTTTGACCCCGAATTGCCCCAGTAGTAATATTGTGATCCGCTGCCATCGGGAAAGATTGTCGTCCGATAAAACGGATTATGATGACTGGAATCGCTCACGAGTTGCGTGCGGCTTGCGAAGGCCAGGCCCTCCGGGTTTTGGACGTGGAGGACGACAGCGCCTTCAGGTTCGAGCCCCGCGAGTTGGAAGTGCACGGTGTAATCCGGGTATTCTTCGCTCGTACCCGCGGTGAGGCCCGGGAGCGTGGTCATGAGCGTCAGGACGACGGCGAGCGGGGCGAGAAGGAAGGGTCGGCGGGGGTTCATGGGGTCGCGCCTCCGGCTTGGGCGTGGGTCTGGCATCACTTAAGGTCACCTTCGACGATTCTTGTGAAACGCGGGCGGGGGCGAGGGCGCCCCCGTCCGACGCTCAGCGGTTGCACCGGTCGAACTGGCTGATCGCGAGCACCTTGAGGCGCGACGCTTCGTAGCCCGCCGTGCCAGAGCCGCCGCAAACGTCCGTGTTCTCCTTCTTGCACCAGGCCTTGGCGTCGGCCGACGTCGCGGGGAGGGCGACGGGACCGTAACCGGTCGCATCCACCGTGTTGATGTAGATGTAGCCGCGCACGAGGGAGTCGTCGCGGACGTTGCGCGCGAGCATGCCGAACGTGTCGGCCATCGCGTAGAACTCGGTCGTGAACGACGGGCGCGTTGGCTTGAAGTCCACGTATGAAGAGAACGCAACCTCCTCGTACGTGTACGGCGCGTAATCGTCGATTGCAACGATGACCTTCAGCTCCGTCCCAGGCTCCCTCTCATACCTGCTCGGCCTACACACCGCCGAGGTCGCCGACGTCATGAGCGCCGGCGGATCCTCGAGCCACCACTCCTGGAAGACCCCCTCGGGGAGCGGCGCCGGCTCGAAGCAACAATCATTCGTCCCAGGCTGTGGATCGCACGCCTCCGCGACCTCGGCGAGCGCGGCCGCGACCGCGGGCGGCATGGCGCCGCCGACGGGCGAGTCCTCAAGCGTTGTTTTCAACTGTTCCACGGCTCCGTCGCAGCCGCCCGGCGCGCTCGCGCCGGCAGGCGCGAGGAGTCCGGAGGCCGCGAAGGCCGCGATCGCGAAGGTCGTCATGGCACGTTGCACGATTGGTTTCATGGTGTTCTCGTCTCCTTGGAATTGATTCGCTCGTTTTCTGGGTTGATGAACGTCAAGCTCAGGGGAGGGTCAGGTCGCCCGTGTCGTGGATCGGTGAGCCGTCCACCTCGACCCGTCCCCGAAACAGGGTCCAGACGGTCAGCTGGGGGATTGGGACGTCGCAGACGCCTTGGTTGCACACGCTGATCGGGGTCCCCGGGATCGAAAGCGGCCCGATCGGCGTGCGATCGTCCGGGTCCAGGTTGTAGTGGACCCACGCCGGGCCGACCTCCGCCCGCGCCGCGAGGCGCACGGGTACGACCCATTCCTCGATGCACACGCCCGCATGACACCCTTGGTCCTCGACGCGCTCGGGCGTCGTGACGTTCAGGGTCGTCCTGCCGAGGCTGCGTTCACCCTCCGGTCCGGAGGGGCTTACCGTGAAGGTCCACGCGTGCACGGCCTCGTTCGGGACGTTGGCGGGAGCGCAGCACGTTTCCGTCACCCGGACCGAGACGCGATGGGGCCCTGGCGCGAGGGGTTCGATCGGAATGTAGGAGACGCGGTAGACGTGATCCTCGATCGTCACCGTCGCAGGGACGACGACGTCGTCGATCCGCATCGTGGCCGCCGCGACGCCACACGGCGTTTCCCGATCGTGGAAGGCGGCGTGGATCGTCGGCTGCCTGCGGGACGTCGACTCGCGAGGGCCCCACGTGTCGAGGACGAGCGGCGCGCCACCGCATGTTTTCACCTCGAACGACCAGCTCGTGGACCCCGAGTTGCGATCCTCCACGGTGTTGGTCGTGCAGCAGATCTCCTCGACCCAGGCTTCGACAAAGTGCACGCCATCGGGGAGGGGATCCGGGGGCGTGTACGTGAGCACGTAGTCCTTGCCGACCGTGGTGGCTTTCGCCGGAACCTCGATGCCATCAAGGAGCAACCGGTGCGCGCCGATGCCGCACGCAGCGTCAGGGTCCCTGAATACGACGCGGATCGTTGGAACGCCGTGCGCGGCGCTCGTGGGCGTCATGGACGAGGGGGCGAGCATCCCGGTTCCGCAAAGGCGAACGAAGAAGTGATGCGTCAGCTCGCCCACGGCGCCGCCGTTCTCGGCAAGGCGAACGTGGATGGTGTGGTGGCCCGCGCTGAATTGACGACTGCCTGAGATCCCGTAGTTGTTCCCGTCCTGCCATTTCTGGGTCGGGAAAAATTGGCCGTTGTCGAGCATGTATCCGCCCTGGATGCCGCAGTGCTCCGGTTCGTCGAGGAACGCGGCGGAAAGGGCGATCGTGGTTTGTCCCGTATATGTGGGGGGCAAGGATCCGCCCACATGGGTCATCGTCGATCCGCAAGACTGCGCCGCGCGCTCGTGGGGGAAATGAACACTGCGGCGAGAAGCAGGAGAAGCGCCAAGCCCCCCAGCTGGAACGGAAGGACGCCGCGCTCAGAACGTTGATCCCCGGGACACGTGGGCCTGGAACGAGACATGTCGCCGGTAAGAGTTTGTCGCCTTAAGTCACAATTGGAGGGAAATTGTTACGGACCGCCGACGCTCTTGAGGGTCGTAGGACGGGGGCGGGTTGAAGGACCCGAGACCGGCCCACCCATGAATGTCCCCCTACTTGTGCGCCTTCCGCCGTCGGATCTCCGCCGCGATCGCGGGCAGGATCTTCGTCGCATCCCCGACGATGCCCACGTCGCTGACCCCGAAGATGGGGGCCTTCGCGTCCTTGTTGATCGAGACGACGAAGCCCGCCTCCTGCATGCCCGCGAGGTGCTGGACCGCGCCCGAGATGCCGGCCGCGATGTAGAGCTTCGGGCGGACGGTGATGCCCGTCTGGCCGACCTGGTGCGTGCGGCCGATCCACCCCTGGTCGACGATCTTGCGGCTCGCGCCGACGGCGCCGCCGATCGCTTTCGCGACCTCTTCGACGTGCTTCAGGTTCTCCTTCTGCGCGAGGCCCATGCCGCCCGCGACGATGATCTCGGCCTTGTCGAGGTGGACGCCGCCTTCGGGGATCTTCTCGAACCGGATGACGCGGCTCTTGTAGCCGCCCGCAAGCTGCGGGGTGAGCTTCTCGATCTCGCCCTTGCGCGCGGGGTCGGGCGTGCCGACCTCGAAGGTGTTGGGGCGCGCGGAGGCGATCCACGGGCGGTGCTTCGGGCACACGATGCCGGCGAGGATCTTTCCGCCGAAGGCCGGGCGGAGCATGATGAGCTCCCACTCGTTCTTCTCCTCGACCTTCTTCATGTCCCACTCGAGCTTCGTCGCGTCGGCCGTGCAGCCCGTGTGGTTGCGCACGGCGATGCGGCTGCCGAAGTCGCGGCCCGTGTGGGTCGCGCCGATGAGGAACACTTCGGGCTTGCGCTCGTCGACGAGCTTCGCGCAGACCTCCACGTAGGGCTCCGTCGAGTACTTCTCGAGGTCCTTGTGCTCCGCGAGGACGACCTTGTCGGCGCCGTAGGAGACGCATTCCTTCGCAAGGTGCTCGACGTTGTGGCCGAGCAGGATGGCGGTGAGCGTGGTGCCGCGCTGGGTCGCGAGCTCGCGGCCCTTCGTGAGCAGCTCCTTCGACACCTTGGCCATCTCGCCCTGGTGCTGTTCGATGAAGATCCAGACGCCGGTGTACGCGGCGCCTTCCTCGGGCGTGGTGACGGCGGGCATCTCAGAGCACCCCCTTGAGGAGACCCTTCTCCTCGAGACGGTCGACGACCTTCTTCGCGATCTCCTCCGGAGTCGCGCCCTCGATGAACTCGGTCTTCTTGCCGCCGACGTCGATCGTGATGATCTTGCCGACGACCGTGGGCGAGCCCTTGAGGCCGAGCTTCGTGCGGTCCACGTCGAGGTCGTTCGACGTGTAGAGGGTGAGCTGGAACTTCTGCTTCGCCATGATCGACCGCATCAGGTTGGGCGCGCGCGGGGCGTTGATGCCGAGGTTGACCGTGACGACCGCGGGGAGCTCGGCTTCCCACGTGGATCGGGCGCCTTCGAGGTCCTGCGTGCAGTGGATGCGCAGGTTCGTCGCGGGGCCGTCGACCTTGCCCGCGGGCTTGCCCGAGGCGTCGACGAGGGCGAGGTCCTTGATGTACGTGACCTGGGGCCAGCGGAGCCACTCCGCGATGCCGGGGCCCGTCTGGCCGGTCGACGAGTCCGTCGTCTCCTCGCCGCAGATCACGAGGTCGACGGCGCCGAGGTACGTCTTGAGATCCGCCTGGACCCACGGGGCGTTGGGCGGGGTGGGCTTGCCGTCGGGCTGCGTCTTCGGCGGGGGCACGTGGCCGTAGTACTCGCCCTGCTTCACCGAGTTCAGCTTCCGGATGCCCGCGGCGAGGGTGTAGGACGTCGGGTAGGTGTCGCTGCCCGCGAACGCGCGGTCCGAGATGAGGACGGCGTCGTCGGCGCCCATCGCGATGCACTCGCGCAGGAAGGGCTCCGCGAACGGAGGGGACATCGAGAGGATCGTGACCTTCGCGCCGTGCTTGTCCTTGAGCTGGAGGGCGAGCTCGAGGGCGTTCAGGTCCGGGGGATTGATGACATTCTGGGCGCTCGAGCGGTCGAGCGTCTTCGTCTCCGGGTTGATCCGGATGTCCTGGGCGTTCGGCACGGGCTTGAGGCAAACCACGACGTGCATGAAAGGGGTCCCCGCGCCCCTCGGATTCCCTGGGGGAACCTGGGGGCACGCTCCGTTAATCCATGACCCTTTTTAACGATTTGGGTCGCCGGAGGAATGCGCGGGGCGACCGCGCGTATTTGCACCGCGGAGACCGTCGCGGGAGGGCGGTCCGTCCGGCCGCGGAGGCTTCCCCATGACGAACCCCACGCCGCTCACCCGACCCCGGTACATGGATGCGATCCGCCTGCGCGACCTCTATGGCGTCACCGGTCCCGTGCCCGTGGAGACCGGCGTCAAGGTCGCGAAGGCCATCCTCGCGGTCGCGGCCGCGGACGGGGACGTCACCGAGGCGGAAACGGCCTGGCTCTTCGGGTCCTTCCGCGCCCTCGGCGCCCCCGATGACGCCGTAGAGGCGCTCCTTAAGTTCGATCCGCGCTCGGCCGACCTCAAGGAGATCCTCGACGAGGAGGTCGCGCCCTTCGCGCGGCTCGTCGTCCACGACGCGATCCGCGTCGCGCGCGCGGACGGCCTCGCGGGGCGCGAGCGGGAGGCCGCCCGGCGCGCGGCCCGCCTTGTGGGCGTCGACGCGGAGGTGGTCCTCGCGATCGAGAGCCTCCTCGCGGTGGACGACGCGCTGCGCGCGGCGCGCGCCGTCCAGCTCGGGGCCGGCGAGCCCGTCGATTTCGGATCGCCCGCCGCGCGGAGCACGCCCAACGTGTTCGTGCGCGAGCGCTTCGGGACGCGCGGAGAGCCCTCCCGAGCCACCGTCGAGAAGCTCGCCCGCGCCGTCCTCGCGGTCGCGAGCGCAGACGGCGCGCTCTCCGTCGGCGAGCGCGGTTGGTTCCGCAGCACCCTTCGCGCGTACGGCATGCTCCCGCCCGCGATCGAGCAGCTCCTCAACCAGGACCCGGGCTCGCACGACGTCGCGGACGCGCTCGACGCGACCCTCCGGCCGCTCGCGCGGGTCGTCCTGTACGAAGCGATGCACACGGCGCGCGCGGACGGCCTCGCCGGGTCGGAGCGCGAGCGCGCGGTGATCATGGCGGAGAGGCTCGGCCTCGACGCGGGCGTCGTCGCGGGTCTCGAAGGCATCATCCTGCTCGAGGACGCGCTCCGCTCGGCGCGCGTGCGCGTGCTTTCGCCCCCGTGATCAGACGCCCTTGCGCTGCGGGCCCCAGATGTGCTTGTGGAGCTGCGTCCCCACGCGCACGTCGAGCCGGTCGGCGACGACCCGCTCCGCGAGCGTACGGAGGTCCCAGGGCGCGCCCGCGAGCTTGAGGCCCATCGGGTTCGGAATGTCCCACATGGGCTGCAGGAGCACGCGGCACGGCACCGGGTGCTTCGCGAGCGTGTCCAGCATGTATTGATAGTCGCGCTCGTCGGCGATGACGAACTTCAACTGGTCGTGGGGACGGAGGAGCGCGAGGTTCGACCAGACGTTGCGCTTCTGCATGTTGCTTGCCGGGCACTTCACGTCGAGGCTCAGGATGAGCCTCTCGCGCGGCGCAAGCGCGGCCGCCCGGTCCACGGGGACGCCGCCCGACGTCTCGAGCACGACGTCGTAATCCTCCGCGAGAAGACGCTCCATGAGGGCGACGCACGCGTCCGGTTGGTCCATCGGCTCGCCGCCCGTCACGCAGACGCGCTTCACGGGGAGGAACTTCCGCACCTCGTCCATCACGCGGTCGACGTCCGACGCCTCGCCGCCGTAGAACGAATATTGCGTGTCGCACCACGCGCAGCGGAGGCTGCACCCGGTCAGGCGCACGAACGTGGTCGGAAGACCCACGTGCGCGCCCTCGCCCTGGACGGAATGGAAGACCTCCGTGATCTGGACGGGCGCGGCCACGGGGGCTCCACGCGGGGCTTCGGGCATGAACCCTTCGGGGCGCGCGTTCATGTCGCCCGCGGGACATGACGGCGCGTGGTCCTCCTCGTCGTGGACGACATGCCTTCCCGCGGCTTCGCGGCGCGCCTTGCGGCGTCCCGCCCCGACGCGGCGCCCCTCGCGCCCGGCGCGAGCCCCGATTTCGCGGCCTTCAGAGAGCGCGTCGAAGGGCGCGTCGCCGCGGCGAGCGGGCCCGTGCGCCTCGCGGGCGTCGGCGTCGGCGGCGTCGCCGCGTGCTGGGTCGCGGCCGAGTCGCCCGCGCGCGTTGCCGCGTTGACCCTCCTCGCCACGCCCCCGACGCCCGAGGAGACCCGGCGCGCGGTCCTCCCCGACGAGCCGGCGCTTGCCGCCTGGGACATGCCGATGGAGGCGCTGACCACCTACAAGGGCCCGGCGCGCGTTGTGGACTTCGAGGACGACCCGTCGCTCTCGGCGACCCGCGCGATGTTCTGGAAGGCGTGGCTGCCGCAGGCTTCGTACGAACGCCGGCCCCGCCGGGAAGCGTTCGACCCCGCCGACCTTCTCTAGGAAGCAGAACCAAGTAGAGGCGCGCCCCATCGCCCCCTTGGTGCCCGCCGTCCCCTTGAAAGGCATCCGCGTCCACTACGAGACCCGGGGCGAAGGCCCCGCCCTCGTCATGCTCCACGGCGCGCTCGCGAGCCATCGCGCCTGGATCGGGCAGGTGCCCGTCTTCGCGCGCTCGCGCCGCGTCGTGACGCCGGACCTCCGCGGGCACGGAAAGACGACGCGGTTCGGCGTCGCGGGGAATCCGTGGGAGCGGTGGAACGTCGG
This sequence comes from Candidatus Thermoplasmatota archaeon, assembly GCA_035540375.1. Classification (NCBI taxonomy): domain Archaea; kingdom Methanobacteriati; phylum Thermoplasmatota; species Thermoplasmatota archaeon. Next base: position 40,820 of record DATLGO010000098.1, on the reverse strand, counting down.
CCTCTTCACGGACGATCTCCTCGCCTTCGTCGACCGCGTCTCGCGCGACGACCCCGTCGAGCTCGTCGGCGCCTCGCTCGGCGGCATCGTCGCCGCGTGGGCCGCGGCGCGCCGGCCCGACCGCGTGAAGAGCCTCGTGCTCGTCTCGACGCCCCCCGGCCCGCAGGAGCGCTTCGAGCGCTGGTTCTCCCGGCACACGCCCGACACGCTCCCCGAGCCGGACCGCCGGCTCATGGCGCTCTGGCACGGCGAACCGTACTGGAAGGACCTCGCGCGCCACGGGCTCGCGTATTTCGCGAAGTCGCGTCCCGAGGTCTTCGCGCCCGCGGAGGATCTGGCGGCGTACAAGGGTCCGGCGCTCGTCCTGCAGGGACGCCACGACGATCTCCTCGAGCCGGGAAGCCTCGACGAGTGGCAACGGCTCCTTCCGCAGGCGAAGACCGAAACGGTCGACGGCGACCACGCGTTCTTCGCGGACGGACGCGCCGGGACCCGGGCGATGAACCAGCTCCTCGGCGCCTTCCTCGCCTGATTCACTCGAGGTAGCGCACGGCCTCCGCTGGCGGCGTGTTCGCGGCGCGCCACGAAGGATAGAACGTTGCGAGAACGGTGGCGGCGTAGGTGAGAACGAGGATCTCCGCGATACCGCGCCACGGCACGCGGAACTCCAGCCCCAGGCGCGTGAACGACTCGGTCGTGACCGTGACCCCGTAGGCCACCGCGATCCCGATCGCGACGCCGGCCGCGATGCCGAGGGTGACCGTGAACAGGATCTCGAGGAGGAAGATCTTGAGGATCGCGCGCCGCGGGTACCCGATCGCGCGGAGCATCCCGATCTCCTGTCGGCGCTCGATCACGGCGCGCGCCGTCACGATGCCGAGGCTCGCGATCCCGACCACGAGACCGAAGCCGAGGAAGAGCTGGAAAAGGGTGACGACGCGGCGCGACTGCTCGACGACGTTCTGCGCCTCCTCCTCGATCGCGACCGCGTTCATGCCGAGGTCCTCGAAGGCCGCCTCAAGCGTCCGCGCGACCTCGACGGGATCGGCGCCGGGCTTGAGCTTGAAGAGGTATTCGCCGCGGACGCGCTGGAAGTTCGTCTCGACGACGTCGGGATGCGCGAAGACGCCGCCCAGATAGAGCTGCTTCTGGATGCCGATCACGCGGAAGCTCTCCGGTCCCGAGGTCGTGTTCATGACGAGCGTCGCGCCGACCGAGTGGTGGCCCGGCTCCCCCGTCTCGTCGAACGTGTAGACGAGCGAGATGATGACGAGGCCCGGGTCCTTGAGCACCGCTTCGTAGGCCTCCCGGTCGGTCGCGTACTCCGGCGCGCGCTGGTCGAGCGCGTAGGCGTTGTTCGCGGCGAAGCCGGGGCCATAGGCGTACACGTAATCCACGATCGGGCCCTGGTAGTGGATGCGCTCGCCGTCGATGGTGATGAAATCGCCGCCGTAGCGCCAGGCGTACACGAGGTCGTCGTGGCGCTCGACGTCGACGAAGGGATCGGGCTCGCCAGGCTTGTTCGCGGCGAACCAGGCGCCGAGGTCGTCGACCGCGAGCGTCGTCTCGGCTTCGACGTCGTAGCCGCCGCTCTGGTCCTTGAGGTCGAGGGTGAACGTCGCCCCGAACACGCTGAACACGACCACGACGAGCACGACGAGCGCGAACATTCCCGTTGTGAGGCCCGTGCGGAGCTTGCGCTCGAGCGGATAGGCGACGGCGGGGACGACGGCCTCGCGCAGGCGCCGGACGCGCATGAGCGCGGCTTTCGAGAAGCGCATGAGCGCGCGCGAATGCACGAGGATGAGGACGACGGCGAGGACGACGAGCACGCCGCGGACCGGAACCATGACGCGGTTGACGAGGCCCTCGGGGCTCGCGAGGAAGAAGAACGACCCGAGGCTCTCGATCGCGATCGCGGCGCCGATCAACGGGAAGACGCGGTCCGCCCGGAACCACCGCAGGAGCGTGAACGCCAACGCGACGAGCGCGACCGGCGGCGCGAGGACCTGGAGGACGTGGTTGTCCGAAACGAATGCGCCGAGGACGGCGAGCACCGAAAGCAGGAGGAACGCGAGCGACCACGCGAAGGTCGACCGCCGGAGCCTGCGCTTCGGCTCCTCGATGCGGCGGATCGCGCGGACGACGTTGAGGCGCGAGACCTTCGCGCTCGCGACCGCGACCGTCGCCATCGTGAGCGCGAAGCCGAGGGCGAAGGCGACGAGGAGGCTCGACGGCTCCACGTGGAAGGGGATCGAGATGAGCGTGTCGGGCGTCGCGCGCACGAGGTCGTTGATGCCCAGGATGAGCACGTAGGCGATCGCGAGCCCGAGGAGGACGCCGATGAACGCGGCCGCGACCGCGTAAAGGACGCCCTCCATGAGGAAGAGCGACACAAGATCGCGCCGCGGCAGGCCCACCGCGCGCGCCATTCCGAGCTCGCTCCGGCGCTCCTCCGCGAGCATGACGAAGATGTTGACGATGAGGAGCACGCCCGCGATGATCGTGAAGGAGCCCATCACCGTGAGGAACTCCTTGAGCATCGTCCCCGCGCGCTCGGCGCGCTCCAGGAAGATGGCCTTCACGTTGCGCGGCGCGACGGCCTTCACGGAGGGTTCGTCGGGATGCGCCGCGGCGATGTCGCGCAGGGCCTCGCGAAGCGCGGCCTCGACCGCGGCGCCGCGGGCGAGCCCCCCCTCGAGGCTGCCGTCGTTCGAGACCTTGACGACATTGATGCGACCCTCCTGCCCGTAGATGCGCTGCGCCTCCTCGAGGCGCATGAACATCGCGGAACCGAGGAAGGAGTCGCCTTTGCCCTCCATCTCGACGACGTCGCGGAGGGTCACGTTCTCCGTCCGCACGCGGCCGTCGAAAGCGCCGTCGGCGAGGCCCGGGGGGATCTCGAACCCCGCGCGCTCGAACGCCGCCGAGGCGTTGCGGAGCTTGCCGAGGTCGTACTCCTCCGCGAGCGTCACGACGAAAGCCCGGAACGGCTGGTTCGCGGCGGCCTTCGCGCCGACGCGGAGCGTCCACGTGCCCTTCTCGAGCCGTTCGTCGGGCGACGTGACGTTGAGGAACGCCGGGCCGTCCGGGTCGCCCGTCGTGCCGTTCACGTTCGCGAAGACCCGGCCCGAGGGCGACGTGACGAAGGGATCGAGATCGACGCGGTCGGCGGCCGGCCCGAACCACGCGAGGACGACGACGGCGCGGGTCGTCGCGGGCCCGACGTCGAAGGTGAAGGTGTCGGTCGATCCCGGGGCGGAGGGATAAGGACAGAGGACGCCGGGGACGGGACAGGCGCCGGCGCCCGCCGCGATCGCGCCGTCGAACACCGTGAGCGTCGGAAGGAGGGGCGTGGGCGGAACGAGGTGGCTGAGCTTCACGCGGTCGCCCGCGCGCGCGTCGAGGCGCTCGGCGAGGACGCGCGAGACGTAGACCTCCCCCGCGCGGAGCTCGGACCCGTCGGTCCTCCGTCCATCCGCGAAGACGAAGGGCTCGAACGGACGGTCGAGGACGGGATCGAGCCCGACGACGGTGACGCGCGGCTCGCTTTGCCGCGTGCGCGGGTTCGACACCGCGCCGTCCTCGATGAGCACGGGCGAAAGCGCGTGCGCCTCGCGCCGGACCGCGGGGTGCGCGGCGAGCTCGTCGTACACGTAGCGGGGGAAATGCAGGTTGCCCTCGATGAGGACGAAGGAGTCCGCGGGGCCGAAGGCGTCGAGCGTGCCCTTGCGGATGCCGTAGGTCACGGAGTCGCCCGACACGAGCGACCCCGAGATGATCGCCGTGCCGACCATGAGCCCCGCGACCACGACGAGCGTCTGCGCGCGCCGGCGGAAGGCGTTCCGGAGGGCCCACCGCGCGAGCGCGAGCGGGTTCATCGGCCCTCCCGGGCGACGGGCTCCTCGCGCACGACGCGGCCGTTCTCCATCCGGAGGATGCGATCGCAGGCCCGCGCGATGCTCTCGTCGTGCGTCACGATGACGTACGTCTGCCCGCGCTCGGCGTTCAACCGCTTCATGATCGAGAGGATCTCGAGCCCCGTGCGGGTGTCGAGGTTGCCCGTCGGCTCGTCGGCCCACACGATCGCGGGATCGTTCACGAGGCTCCGCGCGATGGTCACGCGCTGCTGCTGCCCGCCCGACAACTCGGCCGGCTTGTGGTCGGCCCGGTCGGAGAGCCCGACGACCGCGAGCGCCTCGAGGGCCCGCGCGCGCGCCGCCTCCGGCTCGACGCCCGCGACGAGCAGGGGCAGCTCGACGTTCTCGGCCGCGGAGAGGACGGGCAGCAGGTTGTAGCTCTGGAAGATGAAGCCCATCCGGAGCGCCCGGTAGCGGGTGCGCGCGTCGTCCGCCATCGCGTGGAGCTCCCGCCCTTCGATGAGGACGCGTCCGCCGTCCACGTCGTCGAGGCCCGAGAGGCAGTTGAGGAGCGTCGTCTTCCCCGACCCCGACGGACCCATCACAGCGACCATCTCGCCGCGCGCGATGGACAGCCGGACGTCCACGAGGGCGGGCACCCGGAGGGCGCCCGTGTCGTACGTCTTTGCGACGCCCTCGGCCACGATGATGGGGCCCGCGGTCGACACGGGACCGTCGGAGACTTCCGGACGGCGCGAGAACGGCCACATGGTCAAGCGGCGATGACCCCCGCGACGTATATGAGGCTTCGCGCCGCCCCGCCGCGTTTCAACGCTCGTACGAGACCGGATCCTCGAGGCCCGCCTCGCGGAAGCCCTTGAGGCGCAGCGCGCACGAATCGCACGCGCCGCACGCCCGAGCGCCGCCCTGGTAGCAGCTCCACGTCAGCTCCAGGGGCGCCCCGAGGCGCACGCCCTCCCGCACGATGTCGGCCTTCGTCATCCGGAGGAGCGGCGCCTCGACCCGGACGCCGCGACCCTCCACCGCGCGCTTCGTCGCGAGGTTCGCGAGGCGCTCGAAGGCCTCGAAATACTCCGGCCGGCAGTCCGGATACCCGCTGTAGTCGAGCGCGTTCGCCCCGATGAAGATCGCATCCGCGTCCCGCGTCTCCGCCACCGCGAGACCGTAGCTCAGCATGATCGTGTTGCGCGCCGGCACGTACGTCGCCGGGATGTCCGCCGCCATCCGCGCCTCGTCCCGGCCGGTCGGCACCGCGATCGCCGCGTCCGTGAGCGCCGAACCCCCCAGGCGCCCCAGGTCCAGGTCCACCACGACGTGGCCCGCGAGACCCAGCCGCTTCGCGACCGCCCGCGCCGAATCCAGCTCCCGCGCGTGGCGCTGGCCGTAGCGGAAGCTCAACGCCACCACCTCGAAGCCCCGCGCGAGCGCCATCGCCGTCGAGACCGTCGAATCCAGGCCGCCCGAGAGGAGCGAGACCGCGCGCACGCGGCCAAGCACCCCGCGCTTTCCGCAAGAACGTTTCCAGGCGGCGCGGGCGCGCGATCGGGGGATCGGGATCGGGACCAGGCGTCGGGCGTCGGGCGCCGGGACCGGGACCGGGCGTCGGGCGTCGGGCGCCGGGACCGGGCCCGGGCGCCGGGCGCCGGGACCGGGACCGGGCGTCGGGCGCCGGGCGCCGGGGGCCGGGACCGGGCGTCGGGCGCCGGGTACCGGGTACCGGGACCGGGCTTCGGGCGCCGGGCCCGGGCGTCGGGTCCGGGCCCGGGCGTCGGGTCCGGGTCCGGGCGTCGGGACCGGGTCCGGGCGTCGGGTCCGGGTCCGGGAGCGGGGCCGGGCGCGCGCCGAAACCCTGATTCCCGCGGCGCCGTTCCCAGCGCATGCGCATCCTCGTCGTGGGCGCGGGGTCCATCGGCACAACCGTCGCGGAGGCCGCGCGCGGGATGAAGGGCGTCACCGGCATCGACGTCGTCGACACCCTCGGCGACCGCGCGCGGGCGCTCGCCGCGCGGGTCGGGGGCGAGGCCGTGGACCTCGCGACGGGGCTCGCGCGGGCCGACCTCGTCGTCGAGGCCGCAAGCCAGGCGGCCGCGGCCGACGTCGCGCCGCGCGCGCTCGAGGCGGGCAAGAACGTCGTCATCCTCTCGCTCGGCGCCCTCGCGGACGACGCCCTGCGCGCGCGGCTCGACGCCGCCGCCGCGCGGACGGGCGCGCGCGCCCACCTCCCCTCGGGCGCCGTCGGCGCGCTCGACGCCCTGCGCGCCGCGCGCGAAGGCGGGCTCGACGAGGTGACGCTCACGACGGCGAAGCCGCCCGCCGGCTTCGGTCTCGGGTCGATCGACGCGCCGCGCACGCTCTTCGAAGGTCCCGCGCGCGAGGCGGTCGCGCGATACCCGAAGAACGTCAACGTCGCCGCCGCCGTCGCGCTCGCGGGCCTCGGGTTCGACCGCACGCGCGTGCGGGTCGTCGCCGATCCCGCGCTCACCGAGAACACGCACACCATCGAGGCGAGGGGCGCGTTCGGATCGCTCCGCTTCCGCGTCGAGAACAGGCCCTTCCCCGACCATCCCGCGACGAGCCGGCTCGCGGCCCTCGCGGCCGTCGCGCTCGTGCGGCGCCTCGCCGATTCCTCGACCCTCGCGTGACGAGGAAGCGTCCATCACGCCTCGCGCGAGCGCCGCCCCTAGGCGACATTCCTATGCACGCCCCGGGGGCTCGGCGCGCGATGCACGGCAAGACGTTCTCGCTCAACGAACGAGAAGTGGGCTTCGCGCTCGACCACATCCACGACCTCCTCGTCCACGAGCGACGCGACATCGGCGTCCCCGCGCGGATCCGGGGCATCAGCACGCACACGGGAAGCCGCGTCGAGATCGAGGGCGACATCGTGAGCGTGATCAAGCTCCAGGGCCCCGGAAAGTTCCTGCGCGCCCTCGTGCTCGAGACCCCGAGCGGCCTCTACACCGTCGGCGCGGACCGCGCCGTGAAGGAGGACGTGGCGGCGGAGACCCTCACGCTCCTCATCTGAGCGAGCAACGCCCCGCGGGCCTCGCCCGCGGGCGCTCTTCTCACCGGATGAGATGGCGCGGTCCGGCAGGGCCAAGGAGCGCGCGCGCCGCGTGGCACGCGTTCTGGAACGCCTTGAGGTCCGGGTCGAGCCGCGCCCGCGCGTAGTCGTCCGCTTCGCCCTTGAGGCGGTCGACGAGGATGCGCGTCTGATCGAGCGTCGCCCGCTTGTCGGCGAACGCCCGCATCGTCTCCCGCAGGCGCTCGAGCTTCACGGCCGCGAAGCCCGTGGGCATCGGCGAGTCGACGGTCGAATACGGCTTCACCCTCGCCGGCTCGGCGGCCGGAACGCGCGCGGCGTACGAGGCCGCGGCGCGCCCCGCCGACTCCGCGGAGGCGCCCGTCGACGACGCTCGGCCCGCGGCGAAGAGTCCCGCAAGGGGGCTCGCGCCGTCCTCGCCCGTCGCGACGCCGCCCGCGACCGCGGGGCGCGCGCCCGCCGCGAGGGCGAGACCCTCGATCGGCGCCTCCGCGCGCCAGGCCATCGCGACCGCGTCGCCCGTCGCCGAGGAATCGGGCGCAACAAGCGCGTCCGCGCCGCCGGTCGCGAGGACGACGGCCTTCGCGAGGACGAGATCCGCGGCCTCCGCGCCGAGGTCGAAGAGCGCGAGGCCCGCGACGCGCGTCCCGTCCGCCGACCGGACGAGGTCGAGCGCGAAGGCGGGCGCGCGCGACGGCACGCCCGCGACGGCGCGCCGGCGGTCGACGACGAGGACGGAGGCGCCCGCGGCCCGGACGGCGCGCGCCGCGGCCGCGCCGGTCGCGCCGCCGCCGACGAGGAGGACGTCCGGCATCATGCTCTCACAGCGCGAGCATGCGCTCGAGCGCGAGCTTCGCGCCGGCGCGCTCCTCGGGCTCGGTCGCGATGCGGTTGATCACGCGACCCTCGTACGCGAGCGACTCCGTGACCCAAAGGAGATAGTTGGGGTCGACCTGACGCATCGCGTTGCAGTCGAGGCACAGCTCGCCGCAGAGCTGCACGACGTACTTGTCGGGATTTTCCTTCGCGAGCCTTCGCACCATGTGGATCTCGGTGCCCACGGCCCACTTCGTGCCCGGCGGCGAATCCTCGATGATCTTCGCCATCTCGGTCGTGGAGCCGAACGCGTCCGCGGCCGCGACGACCTCGCGGCGGCATTCGGGATGGACCAGGATCCGGATGCCCGGGTGCTCGCGCTTGATCTCCTCGACGTGACTGAGCTTGAAACGGTCGTGCACCTGGCAGAACCCTTCCCAGAGGATGACGCGCGCGTCGCGCACGGCCTCTTCCGTGAGGCCGCCGAAGTCGCGGTTCCACGCGTTCCAGCGCGCGATCTCGGAATCCTTGACGCCGAGTCGGTGGGCGGTGTTGTGGCCGAGGTGCTTGTCCGGGAGGAAGACGACCTTCTTCCCCGTGTCGAGCGCCCACTTCATCGCCTTGTGGGCGTTCGAGGACGTGCAGATGAGGCCGCCCTTCTCGCCCGTGAAGGCCTTGAGGTCGGCGTAGGAATTCATGTACGTCACGGGGACGAGGGCGTCGGGCCCGAGCACCGTCTCGAGCTGGTCCCACGCGGACTGCACCTGCACCATCTCGGCCATGCCGGCCATCGGACAGCTCGCCTCCATGCTGGGCATGATGACGTTGCGGCGGCCATCCGTCAGGATGTCCGCCGTCTCGGCCATGAAGGTGACGCCGCAGAAGACGATGTGCTTCGCCTCCGTGCGGGCGGCCTCGACGCTCAGTCCGTAGGAGTCTCCGACGAAGTCGGCCCAGCGGATGACGTCGTCCTGCTGGTAGTTGTGTCCGAGGATCACGAGGTCCTTGCCGAGCGCGGCCTTGGCCGCGGCCATGCGCCGCGCGCGCTCGTCGGGACCGACCGAAGCGTAGGACTCCGGCAGGACCTCCATGAGGGACATGTGCTTCGCGAGGCTCGCGGCCCACCGGGAGGCGGGCGAGCGGCGCGGCGCGACGAGCGGCAGCGTCATCGACCGTCGGTAGCTTTGGGTTTCATAAATAAACCCGGAATGCGGTCAAAGCTGCCCGGCAACCGATCGCCGCGGCAAGATTTTCCTGATCCTGGAGGGATCCGGAAGGTTGATGAGCGATCCGGGGCAGGAGACATCCTTGCGCATGCTTGACACGCCTCCCCGCCCGCCCCATCGGGTGAGGGCTTGACCGACGCGCTGCTCGCCTTCGGTGCCGCCCTCTCGGCGGCCACCTGCGTCCTTTACGGTTACGTCGGCTTCCTGATGCTTGCGCGGCCGGTGAGCCCCGAGGCGAGCCTCGCGAACAAGGCCTTCGCGGCCTGGTGGTTCAGCCTCGGGGGCATGACCCTGCTCGACGGGGCGCGCCGCGCGATCGCGGCGGTCGGGATCAGCGATCTCGCGATCCACGTCGCGTTCGTGAACGCGTCCATCCTCGCGCTCGTTTTCGCGCTCGCGAGCATCACCTACTATCTCCTTTACCTCTACACGGGGCGCCGCGGCGTCTGGATCCCGGTCGTCGCGGGTCACGCGGTCATCTACGTCTACCTGCTCTACCTCGTCGTCTTCCTCGATCCCGTCGCGCTCGACCAGCGCACGATCGCCGTGAACCTCGAATACGCGACGCCCGCCTCGGGAGGCGTCCTCTGGATCGCGCTCGCCCTCATCCTCGGCCCGGTCCTCTTCGCGGCCATCGCCTACGGATCGCTCTACAGGCGCGTCGAAAGCCCCCTGCAGAAATACCGCGTGGCGCTCGTCTCCTCCGCGTTCATCGTGTGGTTTGGGGCCGCGCCGATCCTCGGCTTCGCGACGGGGTGGTCGTCGACCGACTGGTGGCCGATCGTGTCGGCCGTCCTGGGGCTCGCGATCCCGATGCTCATCATCCTCGCGTACCGTCCCCCGGCCTGGGTCCGATCCCGTCTCGGCGTCGTCAGCGGGCACGCTTGAGGTTGTAGACGTCCTGCCGCGCGTCGCGCAGCGACGGTTCCTTCGCGATCGCGCCGCGGGCGAGGAGATACCCGACCGCGTTGCGGACGGTGCGCGCGGAGAGATTGCTCTCCTTCACCATCTCGGCCTGCGTCATGCCGCCCTCGTACTCGAGAAGCTTGTAGAGGAATTTCGCGGACGGCGGCGCATCCTTGAGCAGCGGGTCCAGCTCGCGCTCGAGCTTGAGCTTGCCGAGGAGCTGCGCGACGTGCTTCGGCCCGAGCCGCACGAACGGCGCCCCCTTCTCCGCGCGCACGATCTCGACCGTGTCGTTGCGACCCACCCGGATGCGCTCCCTCCCGTCGACGACGAGATCGACGCCCGAGGGGGCGGCCACCTCCGTGACGCGCAGGCGCCCCTCTTGGCTTACGACCATCGGCCGGTTCTGGTCCGACGAGCAGATGGGAACGACGGAGAAGACCTTCGAGTCCGCGAGTACGACGGGCCCGCCAGCCGCGAGCGCGTACGCCGTGGATCCCGTGGGCGTCGCGACGATGAGACCGTCGCCGCGGTCGCGCCAGATGAGCTCGTCGCCGACCCACAGCGTGTGGCGCACGAACTGGCCGGGCGTCGACGCGAGGAGCGCGGCTTCGTTGAGCGCGACCGCGCGCTCGACGCCGCCCACGCGGCAGCTCATGCGGTCGACCTCCTCGACCCACCAGTCGCCCGCGAGGATGCGCTTCACGGAGCTCTCGAACTGCGCGACGGTGACCTCGGTGAGGACGCCGAATCCGGCCCCGCCGACGCCGAGCACGGGCAGGTCGGAGGGCGCCTCGTGGAACGCCGAGAGGAGGAACGCGCTGTCGCCCACGACGATGAGCAGGTCGCCCTTCGCGTCCTTCGCGCGGTAGACCTCCTGCGAACGCGCGCCGGCGCGCTTGAGCGCCGCGAGGACGCGGTCGCCCTCTTCGCGGGCCACGGCGTCGTGCTTCACAAGGACGCTGAGGGTGCCGGCGCGGCGCGGGGGCATCGGGCGTCAAAGCGGGGATCGGGCCTTAAACCCGTCCTCACGTCCCGTCATCCATCTCGATATCGCCCCTAACGGCGACGACGGTGAGCGCGTACGAGAGTTCTGCGTCGTAGCAGCCGTCCTCGCAGGGGGCCATGCCCGGAACGGGGGGCTCGTAGGCGGCGCGCACGAGGTACTCCCAGGCGCTCTGCTGCGCGTAGGGGCTGTCGGTGTTCTTCATCTCGACCTCGCGCTCGAACGTCCACGTCTTCTTGTCCGGCGAGGACGCGTTGAGCTTCATCTCGCGGAATCCCCAGCCGTCCGCGGCCTTCGCGAGCAGGTGGAGATGGTGGACCTTCAGGTTGCTCGGGTTCACGGCCTCGACGACGACGGTTCCGCGGAGCTTGACCGTCTCCATGGGAACGGGCTTGTCGCCGGGCACGACGCCGGGCGGCGGCGCGAGCGGGTCGAGACGCCGGTTGACCTCGGCGCGCGGGCCCTGCTCGCTCTTCGCGACGCCCTTCGCCTCGAGGATCGTCGTCTCGTTCGCGCCCTTCCAGAAGTCGGGGTGGCCCGGGAAGAGCGAGATGTCGCGCATCCGAACGATGTCGATCTTGAGGTTGACCTGGCCGATCGCGAGGGCGGGCGTGCCGGCCGCGGCGAAGAGGAAGAACCAGCGGCTCGTCTTGCCGTGGGGCATGTCCGTCATTTCCGGCGTCAGGTCCAACGTGTAGGTCTGACCCTTCGAAAGCGGGATCCACGCGTCGCTCATGTCCTTCGCGCCCGCGTGGCGGTAGATGAACCGCATCCCGGTGACGGTCGGGTCGTTCCACGAGACCGTGATCTCCATCTTTCCGGCGCCCTCGTAGACGATGGCCCCCTCGGGAAGGCGGACGAAGGCCCCGCCCGCGATCGGCTCCCGGACGAGATACGTCGTGAACACGGTCCAGAACAGGGCGTTCACGGCGTCGAGGTCGAGGATGTCCTCGTAGAGCGTCACGCGCTCCTGCCCGTCCCAATAATCGTGGAGGTGGGGGCGCTCGCCGGCCGAGAGGTTCTGCGGCGTCCGGCCGTCGTCCACCGGGATGTCGGCGGGATCCTCGTCGGCCGTCGTGTTGTCCTTTGCGAGCTTTCCGTCGCCCGCGTCGGGAGCGGGGGCGGCGCCGAGGCACCCGGCGAAGGGCACGGCCGCGACGAGCAGGGCGACAAGGAGCGTCAGGCGGGAGGACACGTGGACACCGCCTGCTCCACCTTGAGGGGACGCCATAAGCTTTCCTCGCAGGTTGTTGAACAATCGGGGCCGAAAGGCCCATCCCGCCCCCCTCCCTTCGCGCCGCATGGCCCGGGACGACGTGTCGCGCTTCCACCTCGAGGACGTGGGCGACGAGGCCCTTTCCTTCGCGCGATGGTTCTTGAAGAGCCGGTTCGACCTCATGGAGAGCTTCACGGCGGAGCTCGCTCGCGCGCCGCGCGAACGCGACGTCGCCGCGCTCAAGCGCCGGTTCCACAAGGCGACGCGCCACGCGAAGCGAGTGCAGCTTGCGCGGCTCGTCGTCACCGTGCTTCTCGCCCTCGGCGCGGTCACCACGGTGCTTGCGGCCGCCGGAGCGGCGCTCTCGCTCCCCCGCGAGGTCGATGCGCCCGTCGAGGCGGGAACCGCCCTTCTCGACGAGGTCGCGGCCCTCGCCGGCACGGCGACCGTGGGCCTCGTGGCGCTCCGGCTCGGCTTCGATCGTTATCTCGACCTGGTCGGGGTCACCGCGACGTTCGTCGCGATGCAGATCACGGCTTCGGCAGGGGCGACCGGTTCCGCGCCATCACGACCGTGAGGGGCGACGTACCGTCCTCGAAGCGCGTCTGCGTGACCTCCACGGTCGCGACACCGTCCTTGAGGCGCGCCTTCGCCGGGAGGACGGGCGCGTCCGGGGAGCCCGTCGGAAGGATCGGGGTTTCGGGGAGCCCGTCGGGAAAAATGTCGCCGAGGGTGAGCTTCGCGAGGTCCCGGCGGGGCCACCCCATGAGCGACTGCGCGGCCGCGTTGCCGAAGAGGATCCTCCCTTCCGCGTCCGCGACGACCACGGCGTCGCGGATCGAGTCGAACAGGCGGCCGATGCCGACCGCGCGGGGGGTCACGCGCGGGAAGATCTCGAGCTCGCGCCGGCGCTGCTCAAGCGAGACGGAATCGGACCACCGCCGGTCGAACGCCTCGCAGAGCGCCTTGACCGTGGTCGGGTTGTTCGTGTGGATCCACACCTCGCCTTCGAGGTTTCCGGTGGGGTTCGACGTCGGACCGACGGAGAAGAGCGCTTCCCGGTCGTCGTAGATGGTGAACCGGCTGAACGCGTCCGGATCGAGGTGCCGCCACTCGATCGCGCCGCTGATATCGGCCCCGAAGCTTTCGATGCTCCGCAAGGCGTCGATCGAATCGATGTTGGTGATGACGAGAAGCGTGACGCCCCCGTTCACGAGCGCGGTCGTGTTCGCCCGGTCCACTTCGGTCAGGATCCGCTGCGGCATCGCCGACGCATACCGGATCCGACGCGCGCCCCGCGCGAGCGAGGCGGCGTGGGCGTCCCGGACGGGTTTCTCGCCCGAGATGATGTTCGTGAACGGACGCTCGGCCCCTTCCTCGATGATGCGGCGCTCGAGGGCGAGCTCCGGCGACTTCGCCCACTGGGGCTCGAGGAGCGCCATGAGCGAGGCGACGACGGCCGCCTGGTCCGTGATGAAGCCGACGTCCTTGCCCGCGACGGGGCTCTCGTCGTCCGGAACGAAGGTGACGACGAGCGCGCGCCGGTTGTCGGCGATGTAGATGCCGACGTTGAGACCTTCGGCCGTCTCCGTCGTTCGACCGCGGATCTCGGCCCGGTTCGCGAATCGAAGAAGGCGGGGAAGCGAATCCGGCGTGATCGGCGACAGCACGCGGATCTTGACGCCGCGGGCGACCACGTCGTTCACGACGTCGTTCAGGTATCGGACCCGGGAAGATCCGCGCGGCGTCCCGAGAACGAAGACCTCGGACTCGGCGCCGCTCATGATCTCGCGGATCTTCGCCATCACGTTGCGGCGGCCGCGGATGACGGAGAACGCTCCGCGGTCTCCGACGTCGGCGTCGCCGAAGATGCGGAACTCCTCTTCGAGCTTCTCGCGACCGAGACGGATGGTGGCGACCGCCGTCTCGTGCTCGCGCGTGAGCGCATCGAGGAACGCGGCGAAGGGAAGGGGCGCGTACTTCTTCGGGAACTCCGGGAGAATCTCCACGAGGCCCTTCGCGTGGAGCTGGTCGAGCACGTGGTAGATCTTGCTCGTCGGGACTTTCCCGAGCGCGGAGACGTCGCGCGCCTCGGTCACGCCGAGGTCGAGGAGCGCGAGATAAGCGCGCGCGGCGTATTCGCTGAGGCCGAATTCCCTGAGCCGAGCGATCCTCGCATCCGTCACCGGCATCGTCTTCACCTCCCACGCAGGGCGGCGCCTGCGCGATCCCGACCCTTGCGATTCGTAAGACAGGTCATAAAGATTGCCGGTCGGAGGGCCCGGGCCTCCATCGCGCAAGGCCCGCGAGCCCGCATCGCCGGCACGAGGCGCCCGCGGGGCCGGCGCTGCGGCGGACGTACGTGTAGCCGCAGCCCTCGCAGGCGACGACGTCCCCGACAACCGGCCGGCCCCGGAGGGACGATCCGGGAACGATCGTCCCGCGCGCGGGCCGGACAGGCCCCACCAACACCATCGAATCGGTCATGGCGAACGGGCGGACGAGGAATTGGCTTCCGTTATCGATTCTGGTTCATTTCCTAGACCTCCCCGAGGCTACCATGGTGGGTTGTTGGACGGGTTCGGCGACAGCTTCTTGTCCGATCCGCGCCTCCGCGGAACCATGAAGGCCATCGTGCGACTCCTCCCGGGTCCGGGCGATCTTTCCCAATCGATGGGCGCGCAGATGGCGCAGGCGCTGTCCGCCTTCGGCGCGTCCCCTGGGGGCCGCATCCCCGTCGACGTGCCCGTCGAGGACACCGCGCGGGAGTTCGTCGTGGAAGGCGCCGTGCGCAGCGAATCGGACGCGTCCGTCGTCCGCTTCTTCGACGACGCGGGGCGCGAGCGCGCGCTCGTCCCCCTGCACCGCATCGACGTCGTCCGGTTCGATTAGCGCCCGAAGCCTATTTCGGGGGCTTCGGCCTCCGCGACGTGTGCGCCCCACCTTCGAGATCGTCGCGCGCGACGGCGCCGGACGACTCGGCCGCTTCAAGACGGCCCACGGCGTCGTGACCACGCCGACCCTCCTTCCCGTCATCAATCCGAATCTCCGCCTCATCGAGGCCTCGGCCATGCGCGCGATGGGCGCCGAGATGGTCATCACGAACTCCTACATCATCCGCAAGAAGGAGGCGCTGCGGGAGAGGGCGCTCGCGGAGGGCGTGCGGAGCGTGATCGGCTGGGACGGGCCCGTCATGACGGATTCGGGCACGTTCCAGACCTACGTGTACGGCGACGGGCTCGACATCGACCCGCGCGAGATCGTCCGGTTCCAGCGCGACATCGGCGTCGACGTGGGCACGATCCTCGACATCTTCTCGACGCCCGACCGGACGCACGCCGAGGCCGCCGACGACGTCGCCCGCACCGTCGTCCGGGCGCGCGAGGCGACCGCGGACAAGGGCGACGCGATGGCGCTCGCGTGCACCGTGCAGGGCTCCGTGTATCCCGACCTGCGCGCGGCCTGCGCGCGCGCCTATCGCGACGACGCTTCGATCGGGGCGGACTTCCACCCGATCGGCGGGGTCGTGCCGCTCATGGAGCAGCAGCGCTACGCGACCCTCGTCGACGCGATCGTCGCCGCGAAGATGAACCTCGATCCCTCCCGTCCTGTGCACCTTTTCGGCGCGGGCCACCCGCTCGTGTTCCCCTTCGCCGCGCTCCTCGGCTGCGACTTCTTCGACTCCGCGAGCTACGCGAAGTACGCGAAGGACGGCCGCATGATCTTCGAGGACGGCACGCGCCACCTCGCCGATCTCGAGGAGATTCCGTGCGCGTGCGCGGTTTGTTCCCGGTACTCGGCCGCCGAGCTCAAGAAGGCCCCAGAGGCCGAGCGCACGGCGCTCCTCGCGGAGCACAACCTGCGCGTCTCGTTCGCGGAGGTCCGCCGCGTGCGGCAGGCGATCCGCGCGGGCGACCTCTGGGAGCTCGTCGAGATGCGCGCTCGCGCGCATCCCGCGCTCCTCGACGCGCTCAAGGCCATCGCGCGCCACGCGGATTGGCTGGAGACGCTCGAGCCCGTCTCCAAGCGCAGCGCGTTCTTCTACGCGGGGCCCGAGAGCGTCGCGCGCCCCGATGCGCGCCGCGCGCGCGAGCGGCTGCTTTCGCGCTGGGACCCGCGCGGGCGGACGGTCGTCGTGATGCCCCCGGGCGCCAAGCCCGCGAGCATGACGTACGCTCCGATCCTCGCGCGCCTCGACCTCGCGCGATGCGCCCCCGCGGTGCGCTCGATGTTCGGGCTCGTTCCGTTCGAGCTCGACGAAGCCTATCCGTTCGCGCAGAGCGTCGAGCCGCGCGACCCGGACCGGGAGGCGTTCGACACGCTTGCCGCCTTCGAAACGGAGTTCGCGAAGCGTCACGGCGTCGCGATCGTCGAAGCCGAGGCCGCGGGGGACGGGTTCGACGGCCCCGCGAGCGCGGACTTCGACCTTCTCCGCGTGCGCGCCGTCGCCGACCACCAGTTCGGCCCCGGCGCGGGCCTCGCGCTTCTCGATGGAAACGCCGAGGTCGGCAAGTCGCGCCGCACGGACAAGATCCGGACCGTCCACGTGGACGGCGAGCACGTCCTTTCGATGCGCGCCGAGGACGGGCACTTCACGCTCAAGCTCGCGGGGGCGAAGCGCCTCCACGCCGCCCTCCCCGCCCCGCGCCTCAGGGTCGTCGTGCACGACGACTCGGTCCCGTTCAACCGCGACGGGAAGAGCGCCTTCGCGAAGTTCGTCCTCGCGTGCGATCCGGCCCTCCGGGCGGGGGACGAGTGCCTCGTGGTCGACGGCGCCGACAACCTCGTCGGATGCGGGCAGCTCACGCTTGCGCCTTCGGAGATTCCCTACTTCCGGAGCGGACCCGCCGTCCACGTGCGTGAAGGTCTGCGGATCCCCGGGCCTCCTTGAGGCGTCCGTGAGACGCGGAAAGCGGGACCCCTCTGCCTCGGATCGTTCCATAAGACCCACAGCCTCCGGCCCCTTTCGGGCGGGCCATGGCGGAAAAGATCTCGTCGCCGGCCGAACTCTTCGCGCACGAACTCAAGGACATCTACGACGCCGAGCACAAGCTCGTCGAGGCGCTCGGAACGCTCGCGAAGGAGACGAAGGATCGCGAGGCGAAGGAAGCCTTCGAATCCCACCGCGAGGAGACGCAGAACCAGATCGGTCGCCTCGACCAGATCTTCGAGATGATCGGAAAGGAGCCCAGCCGGGGCGAGGGTTGCGAGGGCATCGACGGGCTCCTGGAGGAGAAGCGCTCCTTCGGCCGGAAGAATCCCGCGCCCCCCGTGCTCGAGATGTTCAACCTCTCGGCCGCGGCGAAGACCGAGCGCTACGAGATCACCGCGTACGAGAGCCTCATCCGCCTCGCGCGGAACCTCGGCCACGAGGAAGCGGTGGACCTCCTCGAGGAGACGCTCGAGGAGGAGGAGACCGCCCTCGAGACCGTGAACGGCCTCGCCGAGCGCCGTCCCGCCGAGGCGGCCGAGTCGAAGACGACGCGCACGTCGTGAGCGCCCGGGGCGACGATTGAACCTTGCGACCGCAAGGGTCTTATAACGCCAAAACGACTCGTGCGACGACTTGGCACAGCCAAGGGGGCTTCAACTCTTGACGTCGCGCGTCCTCGTCATCGTCGCCGTCCTCGTCGCCTTCGCGGCGCCCGCCGCCGCCGAGGAGATCGGCCTCGGCCGCCATGACTTCAAGGTCGAGGGTACCGACCTCGTCGCGGACACCGACCGCCTCGCCCAGCGCGACCTCGACGCGGGCGCGGCGGCGGACGTCGCCGTGAAGGACGTCGACCTCGCCTTCGAAGGTCCGGCGTGCCGCGTCGCGGACGCAGCCTCGCCCTCGTGCAGCAAAGGCCACGTGGATTACGCGGCCGGCATCGAGATCCGGAGGCTCGAGGTCGAAGCCGACGTCGGCCTTTTCGAGCAAGGCGCCTCGGCGGCCCCCGCGGAGGTCGACGTGGCGTCGGTCCCGGCCCCCGCGGACGAGGGGCTCCCCGCGACCACCGTCCTCGTCGTCGCGGCGGGCGCCGCAGCCTCCGGCCTTGCCGGGTGGCTCGCCTGGCGCGGACTCAAGTTCGGCCTCCTCGGCCTCGGGCTCTACTCCTTCATCAGCGACGACGAGCTCCTCGACGACGAGAACCGCGCCCGCATCTTCGCGCTCATCAAGGCGGAGCCCGGCGTGTCCACGAAGGACGTCGCGAACCGCCTCGGCCTCGCCTGGGGCACCGTCACCCACCACCTCCTCAAGCTCGAGCGCCGCCGCTTCGTCACCTCGCGCAAGTACGGCAAGTACCGCCGGTACTTCGCGAACGGCGCGGCTCCCACGGACGAGCGCAAGGACGTGGTGGCCGTGCTGCGCCTCCCGCGCACGGCCGACGTCGCGGCGCTCATCCGCAACAACCCGGGCATGACCCAGAAGGAGGCCGGCGACCGCCTCGGCGTCTCGTCCTCCACCGTCCTGTGGCACGTCCGCCGGCTCGAGTCCGTCGCCCTCGTCCGCAAGCTCCGGGAAGGCAAGCTCGTGCGCTACTTCCCGACCGAGCGCTACGACACGGCCGCCTCGCAGGCCGCCGCTAGCTCCTGAGCTCCTCGAGCGTCGTCACGCGCTCCGCGTACGCGTTGTGCTTGTGGATGGACTCCTCCGCCTCGCTCCGGGCCACCACGAGCGTATCCGCGGGAAGCTGGCCGTACGCCTTGACGACGCGCGCGAGGACCTCGCGCACGACGTCCTCGACGAACCGGGGATGCGCATGCGCCTGCAGGACGAGCGTGGCCTCGTCGCCGCGCTTCAGGTACTCGAACGTGGGCGCCGACAGGGACTGCTCGCAGATGTCCACGAGGTCGTCCGCCTCGACCGCGCCCGTCGTGAAGTCCAGCACGAGGCTCACGCGGTTGCGCTGGTTGTGCGTCACCGTCGGCATCTCGGGCACGCGGACGCCCCGCTCCTCAAGGAGGTGTCGCGTCCCCTCCATCGCGCAGGGACACGCGGTCATCCCCAAGACCTCGACGCCGATCGACCGGCGCGCCGCGCCGCCCCGCTCCGCGTCCGCGCCGGCGACGAGGTGGTACACCTCGAGGCTGGGCGCGCCGAGCGGCGTGCGGCGCTCGCGGAAGTAGTCCGCCTCGACGCGCACCTCCGCCCGCGTCGCGTACGCGTGCCGCTCGAGGAGCGTCGCCGCGAGGCGCGACGCGAGCTCCTCGAGGCCCGCCGTCGTCTCGCGCGCGAAGGCGTCGATCGTCGCGTTGATCGCCTCGACGTTGCGGCTCATGTGCGTCCCGCGCTGCTCCGCCGGGAGGTCCACCGCCACGTCGAACGTCCCGAGCAGCGTGCGCGCCGCGCGGCCGGGCCGCGCCACCGTGATCGGCTTCGCGACGCCCGTCACGCCCACCCGCGTCAACGTGAAGTTGTGCGGCGCGCGGAAGTTCTGCACGTCCGGAAGGTGGCTCGGGGGCATGGACAACGAGCGCCAAGACGCGTCCACCCCATAAAGCTTGGACCCGGCATCACACGGGGATATGGACCCCGCGCCGGGCGCTCAGACCGGGTGCCGGGACCGGGACCGGGACCGGGCTTCGGGCGTCGGGACCGGGCGACGGGCGTCGGGTGCCGGGACCGGGACCGGGCTTCGGGCGCCGGGACCGGGTGCCGGGACCGGGACCGGGCTTCGGGCTCCGGGACCGGGTGCCGGGATTGGGACCGGGCTTCGGGCTCCGGGACCGGGTGCCGGGACCGGGACCGGGCTTCGGGCTCCGGGACCGGGTGCCGGGACCGGGTCCGGGTCCGGGTCCGGGACCGGGTCCGGGGAGCGCCCGGCCTCGCAGGGCGCGTCGTCCGGAGGGACTATAGCGGACCAGGCGCTAGGCGAACCCGACCTCCATGCCCGAGATCCGAGTCGACGGTTGGCGAAGCGGGATCCGTTTCGACGCGGCGCACGTCATCCCGCACCACCCCAAATGCGGCCGGCTGCACGGCCATACCTACGCCCTGCACGCCGTCGTCGCCGGGGACCGCGGGCGCGACTCGGGCTTCATCGTCGACTTCGGCGACGTGAAGAAGGTGCTGCGCGGCGTCGCGGACCGGCTCGACCACCACGTCCTCGTCCAGACCAAGAGCGACGAGGTCGACGTGAAACGGGACGGCGATCTCGTGCGCGTCGCGATCGGATCCAAGACGTACGCGTTCCCGGCCGCGGACGTGGCGCTCCTGCCCGTCGAGTACACGAGCGCGGAGGATCTCGCGGCCTACGTGCTCGACGAGGTCGTCCGCGGCGTCGCGTGGCCCGCGAACGTGCGCCGCATCGACGTCGGCGTGGACGAAGGCTACGGAAAGGGCGTCTGGGCCTCGCGGGACCTCCCATGACAAGGAGCGACGATCTGCGGCGATTCCTCGAGGAGGACCTCGCGGACGCCGGCGACATCACGAGCCTCGCGACCCTTCCCGCCGACCTCCCGGCGGAGGCCATCATCCTCGCCCGCGGAGACATCGTCGTCGCGGGCGTCGAGGAGGCCGTCGCCGTCTTCGAGCGCCTCGGCGTTTCCTGCGACGTCCTCTCGGCCGACGGCGCCCGCGTGTCCGCGGGCGCGCGCATTCTCGCGGTCGAGGGCGCGGCGCGCGCGATCCTCGCGGGCGAGCGCCTGGCGTTGAACCTCCTCATGCGCATGAGCGGCATCGCGACCCTCACCTCGGAGATCCAACGCCGCGTCGCGGCCGTGAACCCCGCCTGCCGCGTCGCGGCGACCCGCAAGACGACGCCCGGCTTCCGCGCCTACGAGAAGCGCGCCGTCGCCCTCGGGGGCGGCGAGCCCCATCGCTCGGGCCTCCACGACGCGTTTCTCGTGAAGGACAACCACCGCGCGTTCCTCGGCGTCGCGGAAGCCGTGCGACGATGCCGGGCCTACGACCCCGCGAAGACCGTCGAGGTCGAGGTCGAAAGCCTCGAGGACGCGGTCGCCGCGGCCGCCGCGGGCGCGGACTGGATCCTGATCGACAACCAGACGCCCGAAGTCGCCGAGGCGTGGGCGAAGGCCGCGCGCGCGGCGAAGCCGGACCTCAAGGTCGAGGTCTCGGGAGGCCTCACCCCGGAAAACGCGCACCTCGCCGCGCGGGCCGCCGACCGCGTGAGCCTCGGATGGCTCACCCACAGCCCGAGGGCCGCGGACCTGACCCTCGAGATGCGACCGTTCGCCCGTTGATCCACAGGCGTCAAGGGCGACCCCGCGGGCGGCCGGCGCATGACGGAAGCGGACGATTCCCCGCCGCGCGTCACCCTTCCGCGCCCTGTGGGCGTCGCGGGCCTCCCCTACGGCCGCAACGAGGCTGTCGAGCTCGCGAACCTCCAGGAGATCCAGCGCTGGGTGTGCCACATCCGCGCGAACGTCGGCCGGGCGTGAATCCGCAGGCTTTAGGAGCGCGCGCCTCCATCCGGGCGGCGCCGCCGGGTCGAGGCGACCCTTCGACGTCCGCAACGAAAGGTTCTTGAGGCGTCGAAAGGGAAAATCGGCCAGGAAGCCCGCATGTCCGTCCGCGCCCTCGTCGCCCTCCTCCTCGCCGTCGCCCTCCTCGCCCCCGTCGCCCAGGCGCGGGACCACAAGGACGACGACGACCGGGACGACGACCGCCCGCGCAAGGCGGACCGGGAGACCCGCCCGAAGCCCTGGCTCGGCGAGTTCTCGACCGCGCCGGGCGACCGGAACGTCACGGGCGAATTCGTCCGCTTCAACTGGACCGATGCCGGCATCACCGGCTACGCCGTCGGGTCGACGCCGTGGTTCGACGTGGCGATCGACGGCTCGCGCCACGACGCCCGCGAAAGCCGCGGCACGGCTGCGCGCGGCGCGTCGATCGACGTCGAGACCGCGCGGTACTCGCTCAAGGCCCACGACCGCCCGAAGGGGCAGCTCGTCGTGAGGACGGACGGCGTCGCGTCGCTCAAGCTCGCGGCCGGCGTTTCGATCCACGCGCTCGAGAACGGGGTCCGCCTCTCGACCGAGCACCACACCGCGATCCTCACCGCGCGCGGCGACGGCCTCGACGTGCAAGGCGACGTCGTCTCCGCCGAGGGCGGCTTCACGTTCTCCACGCTCGGGCGCCCTTCCGAGCACCTCGACCCGGCGGAAAGCCAGATCGCGGGCGCGCTCGCCGACAAGCGGCTCGGCGCCGAGGTCGCCGTCGTGAAGGAGAACGGCGCCGTCCGCAACGACGTCGTGAGCTACCGCAACGTGACCGTCGCGACGACGACGGGCGACGGCAAGGTCACGTTCACCATCGACGGCCACGGTTTCGACGGGCGCGTCCTCGTCTTCCGGGTCGATCCGGCCCTCGTGGGGAACGCATCCATCGAGAACCTCCGCCTCACGTTCGACGGCGCGCCCATGACCCTCGCCTCGAACCTCACGGATGTCCTCAACCCGGACGACGACGGCCTCATCCCCGAGGCCTGGCTCGTGAGCGACACCGAAGGCTACCAGCTCATCGCGTCCGTGCCGCACTACAGCGTCCACGTCCTCTCGCTCGAGGGCCTCATCCGCGAGGCTCCGCCGAGCGTCGTGGTCGGCCTCGTCGCGGGCGCGCTCATCCTCGGCGTCGGCACGCTGGTGCTCTTCCGCCGCCCGAAGGCGTGATCACGCGGCGCCGAAGAGCGCCGCGACGAACACGTGCAGCCGGTCGAGGCCGCCGCCCGTCCCTCCGGTCTTGGCGGGCCTCGGCTCGAGGCCCATCCAGACCTCGGCGAACCGGTCGACGACGTCGTCGAGGAAGGTCGAGCGGTGCGCGACGAGCACCTTCGCGACAAGGTCCGGGTCGGCGATCGTGTAGCGGTTCTCCCGGCCCGACTTCTCGACCTTTGCGAGGCCGCGCTCCACGAGCTTCTTCAGATGGAACGACAGCGTCGAGGCGGATAGCTCGAAGCGCGCCAGGATCTCGCCGTGGCTCGCGCCGGGAGAGAGGAGAAGGTGCGCCGCGATCTGGCGCGGGACCTTCTGCCTCAGGAGCGCGAGCACGTCCTTCTCGGCGCGGCCGAGTCCGCCGCTCGTGAAATAACGCGTGTAGCGGGCGTCCTCGCGCGTCGCGAGGAGGCCCGCCTTCACGAGGTAGTGCAGGTGGTACTCGAGCGTCCCCATGGGGATCGCGAGATCGCGGTGCAGCTCGCGCATGTGGGAGCCGGGCACGCGCTCGACGTGCTGGTAGATGCGACGGCGCGTCTCCAGGGCGAGGGCGTCGGCCGTCTCCTCCGGCATGGCTCACCTCAACGCGACGCTGAGATACAGGAATCCGAGGACGAGGAAGTCGAGGCCCACGGCGGCGAGGTCGGCCTCGCGCGCGACGACCGCGCGCCACGTCGAGAGCCCGCCCGCGACGGCGAGGACCGCGAAGGCGCCGCCCGCGGCGAGCATCTTCGCGGAGCGGAGGCGCGCATAGGACAGGAGCGACACGGCAAGGAGCGCGAGCGAGAAGCCGAAGGTCGCGACGGCGAGCGCGACGGCGGCGTTCAACGCGAGGGCGTCGGCCACGCGCCCGGAGACGCGCCACCGGGCTTGAAGGTTCTACTTCGCGCGGCGGCCCGCTTCCTTGAGGACGACGTTGTAGAGCGCCCGCAGGCGGCGCTGCCCGTCGGGGGGGATCGAGAACGCGGCCCGGTGGGGGCACTCGTCGTCGCGGACCATCCGGCCCTCGGGCGTGAGCGCGAGGGGGTAGTGGCGGCATCCCTGCGGACGGTCGGCGTAGACCCCGCACGTCCACCCCGGCTTGTGGTCGGGATCGGCTCCCTCGGGCGCGCCGCCGGTCTTCGTGAGGAAGACGCAGTGGTGACCCTCGTCGGGCGCCGCCGCGGGGACGTTCCGGAGGCTCGCGAAGCCCTCGCCGTCGATCTCGACGAAGCGCTCGCGGGCGTGTCCCTTCGCTTCGAGCCGCGCGATGTCCTCCTCCGTGAGGAGCATCTCGGTCTCCCAGCAGCACTTCGAGCAGCCGCGCTCGAGGCACGGGAGGCCCATCAGAGCGGCCTCCCGACGCCCGTCGAGCCGAAGCCGCCCGCGCCGCGCTCCGAGGCCGTGAGCTCGAGGGCCTCGACGAACCGGACGCGAGGGATCGCGCGCAGCGCGAGCTGCGCGATGCGATCGCCGGGCTTCACGTGGAAGTCCGCGGCGCCGGCGTTGTGGAGGATGACCTTGACCTCGCCGCGGTAGCCCGCGTCGATGACGCCGCCGAAAGCGTCGAGCCCGTTCTTGAGCGCGAGGCCGCTTCGCGGCTCCACGAACGCGCCCCAGCCCTCCGGCACCTCGAGCACGAGCCCGGTCGGGACCGCGACCGTCCCGCCGCGCGGGATGCTCGCGGCCTCGGAAGCATGGAGGTCCCAGCAGGCGTCGGAGGGGTGCGCCTTCGCGGGGAGCGTCGCCGCGCTCGTGAGGCGCTTCACGCGGACGACGAGGTCGGCGGAGGTCATCGCGCCGCGAGGGCCCCCTGGCGTCATGAAGGTGATGTGGAGGGAACGATGGAGGTTCAAAGCATGCTATGAGGGCAGGGCGATGCCTCGGCTCGGCCCTCAAGGATCAACCTTTCATAACCGCCTTCAGAAGATATATATATACAGCATTTCGGAATTTATGAAGTTGGTCGTTGGCGTAGCGCTCATGCTATTCGGCGCTTTCATTGTCCCGTCAGGCGAAGTCAAGGCGGAACCCATCACATGGGTCAAAGCATGCGGAATGAACATTCCTGCGGCCTGCGATGGCGTATTCGCCTTCGAGAGCGGATACATCCATTACCTCGACGTCAACGTCTCAGACTGTCTTTGCACGGTGATTGCGAAAGCATTTTGGACGGGAGATGTAGTCGTCTACACACCCGCTTGGGTGATGTGCGAAAACAGGGGCGACAACACCGAATGCGGCTCAGCCCCGGGGATCGGATACTGCGTTCCGAATACGCCATGCCGACCCACAGCTCTCAATCTCGCTGCGGCTGCAAGTGCCAATTCAAAAGGCAAATATGACGGCGCTTGGCGCGCTTGCATCGGAAATATCGGGGGATTCCAACCGCTCAAGTCCGTAATCACTTCTGAGGTTGACCCGCTCTGTGGGGGCACTCCTACGAACTGCGACCATGCGACGATCGACGAATTGCAGGAGGCAGTCATGTCAGGGAATGCTGACGCGGTTCTGGTGGTACTCACATCTGGGGGTTGCTGATGGAGCGCCCCATCCCCTACACTTTCTGCTTGGCATTGTTGATCAGTGGCTGCATTTCGCCGACCGCTGAGATGCCCGATCAGAGCGAGGGCTCTGTCGTTTACCTACGGAATAATGGAACCGCCGAGATCGGGCCAACGTATCGCACAGCTCTGGGCGAGAGAGTGATCATGGTCAAGATCTGGACCACGAAAGGGAATGAAACAAATCTGACGTTCAGGGCTGAGTGGGCGAGCGGTGCGACCTATCAGATGGCTATCGCACCCTACGGCAATTACCCTTGCCGTGAATTTGTGTCCGCCACGGGAGGAAGTCCGTTGACCATCGAGTTCTCGCCCGTACAGGGACATCAGCTCGGCGTCTGCATCGTGGCGAGCGACATGCGAGGCGTTCCCGCGAGCGCCCCCGAGACGATCCGATGGTCGCTCGTCGTCGGCGCGAAGAAAGGCTGATCGGCTTCGCCGCCAGCCTCCGTCCGTCAATGGCGCCCTTCACAGGAACGCCGGGTCGTCCTCGGGCCTCGGCGGCGGAGGCGGCGGCTTCGGCCGGCGCAGGCGCCCCGCGAGCGTGAAGGGCGCGCCCGAGAGCGCGAGGTACGTCTCCGCGCCGAGCGTCTGGACCGTGAGGACGCCATGCGCCGCGAGGCGCTTCAGCGCGAGGTCCGCCTCCGCGGGCCTCAGACGCAGCGCGGTCTCGACGGCGCGGCGCGTCGCGCTCTCGCGGTCGAGCAGGAACTCGAGGATGCGCGCCTCGACGGTGCCCGCGCGGTACTCCGGCATCGCGCCCCGAGCGGCGGGCGCCCCATTGAATTTATGCCGGGACGCGCCTCGACGGGGCGTGGGCCAGCTCGCCGGTCGCCTGAAGGAGATCCTCCGCGGCTACGGCGTCGGCCCGGAGGCCTCTGGCGGGCGCGTGGACGCGCTCGCGGCGCTCGAAGCGAGCGACCCGAAGCGCGCGCACGAGGTTTACCTGGAGCTTCGCCGCGAGGCCGCCTTCGCGCGGCTCGACGAGCTGCGGCGCGCGGTGCTCGCCCGCGGCTGGATCGTCGAGGTGATCGCCGATCCGCCGCCGGGCCTCGACGTGGGCGAGATCGACCGCGAGATCCGCGAGATGGAGGCCGCCGAGCGCGCGGCGCGCGCGATCGAGGCGGCGCTCGCGGAGGCGCGCGCCGTCGCGGCCGGGGCGCGGGAGCGGCTCGTCGCCCTCGACTTCGAGCCGTTCGCTCGGGTCGCGTTTCCGGACCTCGCGCGCGCGGTCGGCGCGGCCGAGGACCTGCGCCGACGGGCGGCGCGCGAAGGCCGCAACCAGGCCCGCTACCGCGCCGCGCTCGCGCGCGCCGCGAAGCTCGGCGTCGCGCCCGTCCCGGTGCCGGACCTCCGCTCGGCCGCGGTGCCGGATCCGGACGCCTGCGCCGCGGCGCTCGACGACGTCGAGGCGCGGCTCGACGAGGCCGAGCGCCTCGAAGCTGCCCGCGCCCGCGCGCGCCGCCCCCTCGCCGACCCCGCGACGTCCGAGCACGCGCGCGAACGTCGCCGGGCGCTCCTCGACCGGATCGAGGCGGCCTCGCGCGGCGCGGACCGGCGCGCGGCCGTCGCCGCGCTCGCGGCCCTCGAATCGGAAGCGGAGTCGCTGCGCCGCGAGGCGGCGCGCCGCGCGTCGGAAGCGGCCCGCGCCCGGCGGCGCGGCCTCGCGGGCCCGGAGCGCGACCGGCGCGGCGGCGACCTGCAGGACATGTACGGCTGAGGGTCGACCGAAAGGTCATTGAACCGAGACGGAATCCCCGCCACGTTGCGCTCGTAGCCTAGCCCGGATAAGGCACCGGCCTCCTAAGCCGGGGATCGGGGGTTCGAATCCCCCCGGGCGCGTCTGTCGATGGGCATCGACCCATCCACACTTTTTATATACCGTCCCGCGAGCTTGGGAGCGGTCGTCCCCATGTCCCAGCGTCTCCTCGCCGTCCTCGCGGTCCTCGCCTTCACCGGCGCGTCCCTTGCCGGCTGCCTCGGGGACCCGAAGTCCGCCGGCCCCGCGGCCACCAACGAGACCGGAGGCGACGGCGAATCGCCGCTCGACCTCGTGAACAACACGGACAACGGCGTCACGCCGCGCAACGCGAGCCTCGACCAGATGCCGCACAACCACGACTACTGGGAGGGCAAGGAGCGCATCACGCTGCTCGACGACGAGGCGAAGGTCTCGATCCTGAGCCAGCAGACGTTCTGGAACCTCGCCTCCCGCAACCCGAGCCTCGGCGGCACCTTCATCCAGCTCCCCGACGGGGCGATCGTCTTCGAAGGCACGGGCCTCGTCGAGGTCACGTTCAGCTGGGACGACAGCACCATCACCTCGCTCTCCTACCGTTACCGCACGTCCGCCGCGCCGCAGTTCAGCGACCTCGCGCCGGTCGAGAACAAGAAGACGATCGTCATCGAGGTCACGCCCGAGATGACCGACGAACCGCACGCCTCGTCCTCCCGCTGGGCGTTCAACCTCGTCGCGGGCGCGAACGGCTCGCCCGGCGTCGCCGAGGGCCTCGTCCACGTCAAGATCGACATCGTCCGCATGGACGCGATCGAGCTCTTCCCGGCGCATCCCGATTTCTTCGCGGGCGCGCACCACCTGCTTGTGATGGACGCCGAGCACACGGTGAAGCGCGCGGGCGTCATGGGCAGCCTCGTCGGCGGCGTGAGCGGCACGCCTCCCGCGGACGATAGCTTCGCCCCGGACCACGTCATCCCGAAGGAGACCATCACGATCCTCGTGCGCGGCGAGATTACGGGCGCCACGACGCAGAACCCGGTCGCCGACACGAAGAAGGTGGAGCTCCACTACCGCCCCGCCGACTCGGCCTTCCGCTTCCGACCGGCCAGGCTCCTCTCGGCGGAGGGCAACGTCTACCTCTGGAAGATCGACGTCGAGCCGAAGCAGGGCGACTCCTACTACGCGAAGGAGAGCCTGTGGCGCTTCCTTCCCACGATCGACGAGCGCGTCGGCGGGACGTTCATCGACTGCCGCGTGAACTGCTTCGACTCCTCGGTCTCGGGCAAGTTCACGGCCTACGCCTACACGGCGAAGGTCGACAAGAACGCCTGGCCCTCGGGAAGTTGACGGTTCGCGCGGGCGCGCCGGAACCGACAACGATCCCTCCACACGATTTATAACCCCACGCGAGGCCTACCGGCCGAGGCCTCGACCATGCTGCCGCGGACCTTCGCCCTCGCCACGCTCGCCCTGCTCGTCGCCGGCGCCCTCTCGGGCTGCCTCGGCGGCGGCGCCTCGGACGTCCCGCCGCCCGCGACGAACGACACGCGCACGCCCGACCTCGCGGACGACGTGAACCTGACGGACGACGGCGTCACGCCCAGGAACGCGAGCCTCGACCAGATGCCGCACATGCACGACTACTGGAAGGGGCAGGAGCGCGTCACGCTGTTCGACGGCGTCGTCGACACCTCCGTCGCGTCATGGACCACGTTCTTCACGCTCTTCTTCGAGACCCGCCCCGGGCTCGGCGGCGCGTTCCTGAACCTTCCCGACGGAGCGACGGTGTACGAAGGCACCGGCGTCCTCGAGTTCACCGCCTCGTGGGACACCGCCACCGTCACGGGCCTGACGCTGCGCTACCGTCATGCGGCGAGCCCCCAGCTCAGCCCGCCCATCGCCCTCGCGAACAAGCAGACGCACCCGATCGAGGTCACGCCCGAGATGGTCGACATGCCGCACTCGTCGTCGTCCCGATGGTTCTTCGTCCTCGAAGGCGGCGCGCCTTCGGGCGCGGGCCTCGCCCACGGGCCCGTGAACGTGAAGATCGACATCGTGAAGATGCGCGACATCGAGAAGTTCCCCGGCCACCCCGACCAGTTCGAGGGGCTCGAGACGCTCGTCATCCACGACGAGGACGCCACGATCAAGGCGGACACGGCCGCGGCGGGAACCCAGAACTACGTCGCGAAGAAGAACGATCCGCCGGGCATCGTTCCCCAGAAGCTCGTCCCGATGGAGGCGCAGCTGCTCACCGTCACGGTCGAGCTCAAGGCGTTCCGACCCACGAACCCCGCGCAGCAGCCGAACGAGCTGCAGCTCTACTATCGCAGCGCCGACACCTTCCGCTACCGGCCGGCGGAGCGCCTGAGCGGCGACGGCAAGACGTTCACCTACGCCATCCCCGTGGAGATGAAGATGGGCGACGGGTTCTACGCCGAGGAGAGCGCATGGCGCTTCTATCCCGTCGTGTTCGACAATGCGGCCGGCCAGCCGATCCAGATCTACTGCCTGCTCGGCTCCTGCTTCGACTACGAGATGGACACGCACGTGACCATCACGGCCCACAAGACGTGGCCCGAGGGTGTCGCGATCAAGGGCACCCCGTCGAAGCGATGAGCGAGATCGGGTCGATCGACGACGCGGCGACACGGCTGCGCTCCTCGTGCTTGAAACCCGGACCCGCCGCGGTTCCGTCAGCCGTCCGTCCGCGACGCGGTTAGGCACCGCGCGGTCGAGCAACGACTCGCGATGCTCGAAGCGTTCAAGGGCGACGCCTTTCTCGCGAGCCCCTTCCGGGTCGAATGGATGACGGACATCCCCCGCGAGGTCCGGGACGATTGCGAGCGCGGTCTCGCCGCGAAGGCCGCGAGCATTCTGCGCGCCGCGCGGTTCGCGCACCTGCTCCACGACCGCGCGGCGACCGAGATCGAGATCAAGGTCTGGATCGAGACCGGCTTCGATCCCGCCTTCGTGGGCCTCCATTGGGAGCGGCGGCTCGCCCGGTTCTCGATCCACCTTTTCGACGCCTCGGGCCGCGAACGTCTCGCCGCCGTAATCTTCGACGCGATCCCCTGCGTCACGGCCGCGGAGTCGGAGGCCGAAACCGCGCTGTTCCTGGGCGCGGCCCTCGGCGCGCTCGCGGACGCCCCGGGCGGCCTCGACCACCAGGCTCTCATGGCCTCGATCGATCGCCTGTACGAGTGAGCCATCGAGGCGACCGCGAAAGGGCTCATGCCGGGGGCGCGCGCGGCCTACCGCCATGGCCGAAGCACCCGGAACCACGCCGCACGCGCGCCTGCCCGACGAGCATCGCGAGAAGCTCGCGAAGGCTCTGCAGGACGGCCTCGCGGGACGCAAGGCGCTCATGCGGGCCTACGAGATGGTGAGCGAGCGCGTGAGCGACCCGGCCGCGAAGTCCACGCTCAAGCGCTTCGCCCAGGAGGAGAAGGAGGAGTACGAGGCCGGCGCCGAGATCACGAGACGTTACGGCGGAGACCCCGGCGGCGTCACGAACATCAAGAACGAGGTCGTCGCGTTCCTCGGAAAGGGCATCTTCATGAGCGGCGAGAAGCCGTACGCGGACGCGCGCGACTTCGCGATCCTCTGCGGGATGGAATCCGCGGGCCACGTGGCGGCGAACGCGATGAAGCCCGTCGCCGAGCGCGTGGGCGACCCCGCGTGGAAGACGGCCGTCGAGCAGTCGATCACGCGCGCCGAGAGCCACATCGAATATTTGCGGAACCGCGCGATCGAGGCGGGGAACCAGGCCATCCCGGGCCCCGGACCCGGTTCGTACGGGCCTTAGGGTCAGTGCCCGGCGACGTTCGCCGTGAGGCGGGCGGCGCAGAGCGCGTGGAGGTGGAGGTCGGTCGCGAGAAGGCGCGACGTGGCCTCCACCCGGATCGACCGGTGGCAGAGATCGCAGCGCATGCGTTCCAGGACGCCCGGGGCGCGCTTAGACCGCTTGTCGAACGGGCGTTGTCCAAAGGGCCCTCCGCGGCCGAGACCCTTATAGGCGAGCGATCCTTTCCGCCGCCTGCGGGGCTCGTAGCCTAGCCAGGATAAGGCGGCAGCCTTCGGAGCTGTTCTTCAGGGGTTCGAATCCCCTCGGGCCCGTAACAAGCATTGGGCGGCTGCAGCGCGAGTGCCAACGAGCGGCGACGACGGCCCTCAGGCCGTCGGAGTTCGGAGCTGTTCTTCAAGGGTTCGAATCTGCCCGGGTCCGCTCCCTCGCTGCGCTCGGTCGCGGTCACGGGCGCTCCGCGGAGGCGTGACTCCGCGGATCCCCTCGGGCCCGTGACAAGCACCAGGCGGCAGGCCGCGACAGGCAAGCGGCTTCAGGCCTCGGCTACTTCTTCCCCTGTCCCAGCGCCTCCGCCATCTCCGCCGCGGTCGCGAAGCGGCGTCGGGGGTCCTTCTCGAGCGCCCGGGCGACGACGCGCGCGAGGGCGGGGTCCACGCTTTTCGGGAGCGCGCGCGGCTTCGCCTCGAGGATGGCGCGCCTCAGGCCCGCGCGGTCGAGCCCGTCCACCGCGAACCACGGCGATCCCGCGAGGCACTCGTGGAGGATCGCGCCCGCCGAGAAGACGTCGCTTGCGGGCGTGAACGGCGCGCCCGTGACGGCCTCGGGCGAAGCGTACGCGGGCGTGCCCGCGCGCGGGTCGTCGGGGCCGTCGAGGTCGACGTACGTCGCCGAGGGATCGGCCGCGAGCGCGAGGCCGAAATCCGCGATCTTCGCGCGGCCGTCGGCCGCAAGGAGGATGTTCGCGGGCTTGAGGTCGCGGTGCAGCACGCCGCGCTCGTGCATGTGGGCGAGGCCGGCGAGGACCTCGAGGAGGATGCGCGTCGCCTCGTCGGCCCCCATCGGGGCGCCGAGGCGCGCCGCGAGGGAGCCCTTCTCGACGTGCTCCATCACGATGAAGGGGATGGACCCGGCGGTGCCGAAGTCGTGGATGCGCACGACGTTCGGGTGGTCGAGGCTCGCCGCGAGACGGGCCTCCTTCATGAATCCGCGCACCTGCTCGTCGCGGTTCGCGAGGGCGGGCCGCAGGGCCTTGAGCACGATGCGCCGCGCGAGGGATTCGTCCTTCGCGAGGAACGCGCTTCCGTAGGTCCCCTCCCCGAGGAGGCGCTCGAGACGATAACGCCCCGCGACGAGCGCCCCGGGTTCGATGCGGGTCTCGGCCTCCGGCCGGTCGCGCGCGCCGAGAAGGCTCATGAGCAGATTGTGCTCGGCTTCGAGGATGTCGAGCTGACGGCGGATCTCCGTGCGCGCGCCGAGACCTCCGCCTTCGCGGCTCGCGAGGGACGCGAGCTTCCGCTCGATCGCGTAGCGGGCCGAACGAGCGAGGGCCCGACCGTCGAGCGCGCCCTTCACGAGATAGTCCTGGGCGCCGCTGCGCATCGCGGCGAGCGCGGAGGATTCGTCGACGAGGCCCGTGAGGATCACGACCGGCACCGTCGGCTCCGCCTTCTGGATGCGCGCGAGACCTCCGAGGCCCTGGCTGTCGGGCAGCGACAGGTCGAGGAGGACGATGTCGATCCGGCCGCGCTCGAGCCTCGCGATCGCCTCGCCGAGCGTCTTCACGTGCTCGAGCGCGAAGGCCTCGCCTTCGGCCACGTCGTCGAGCGCGGCGCGGACGAGACGCGCGTCGCCGGGATTGTCCTCGACGAGCAGGATCCGGATCATTCCGCTCACGAGGAGGGGAGTTTGACGACGCTCAGCCAGAAGGATTCGATCTGCTGGACGACGGTCATGAACTGGTTGAGATCGACGGGCTTCGTGATGTAGCAGTTCGCGTGGAGGCTGTAGGTCTTCGCGATGTCCTGCTCGGCTTGCGACGTCGTGAGGATGACGACGGGTATCCGACGCAGGTCGGGATCGGCCTTGATCTCGGAGAGGACTTCGATGCCGTTCTTCTTCGGCAGGTTGAGATCGAGCAGGATGAGGTCGGGCCTCGGCGCGTTCGCGTAGGCGCCCTTGCGGTGGAGGATCTCGAGCGCCATGGCGCCGTCCCCGGCGACGTGGAGGTTGTTCGCGACCTTCCCCTCCTTGAGCGCCTCACGGGTGAGGCGCACGTCGCCCGGATTGTCCTCCACGAGGAGGATTTCGATCGGCTTGCCGTGGTCCATGGCTATCAGGCCCCTGATGGATCCGGGAGGAGGAACAAAAAGGTCGCGCCTTCGCCGGGTTTGGATTCGACCCAGATGCGCCCCCCGTGGCGCTCCACGATGCGCTTGCAGATCGCAAGGCCGATGCCGGAGCCCGGATAGGTCTCGCGGCTGTGGAGCCGTTGGAACAGGACGAAGATGCGTTCCGCGTACTCGGGGTCGATACCGATGCCGTTGTCGCGGACCGCGATCCGCCACGCGCCCTCGTCGCGCTCCGCCGAGACGGAAACCTCCGGCGCTCGACCGGGCGCCGTGAACTTGAGGCCGTTCCCCACGAGATTCTGGAGAATCTGGACCATCTGGGACGGGTCGGCGCGGACGGTCGGCAGGGGCGTCGCGACGACGAGCCTCGCGCCCTTCTCCTCGAGCGTCTTCGCAAGCTGCCTGCGGACCGTATCGACGGTGGCCCCGAGATCCACCTCCATGAAGGGGGCGTTCGATCCACCGACGCGGGAATAAGAGAGAAGATCGTTGATGAGCCCCTGGAGACGCCGGGCTCCGTCGACCGCGTACTCGATGAACTCGTCCGCGTCCTTGTCGAGCTTGCCGCGGTAGCGGCGCTCGATGAGCTGCACGTAGCTCGCGACCATCCGGAGAGGTTCCTGCAGATCGTGGGAGGCGACGTAGGCGAACTGCTGGAGGTCCGCGTTCGAACGCTCGAGTTCGGCGGCCTTCGCGGTCACGAGGTTGGTGAGGCGCACCCGTTCGGTGATGTCCCGGAATACGACGACGCATCCCACGCGCTCCCCGTCGCGCTCGATCTGGGCCGCCGTCACCTCGGCCGGAAACGTCGAGCCGTCGGCGCGCCGGTACGTCACGGGCCCGTTCAGGGGGCCCGTCGCCCCTTCGCCCGCGACGGCTTCGAGCGGGTGGCCGACGAGGTCGGATGGGGCGCAGCCGAGAAGCTGCGCGGCCGCGCGGTTCGCGAAAGTCACCCGGTTTTGTGCGTCGAGGCCGTAGATGCCTTCGCCCGCGGCTTCGAGGATGGTCTCGAGCTGGCTCTTGAGCGCCGTCACTTCCGCAAGCCGCGCCTCGCGCTGGAGGGCCCGCTCCCGCTCCTCGCGAGCCCGCTCCTCCTCGAGCACGCGCACCCGCCGCCGTTGGCCGCCGACGAGAACGGCCATCGTCGGCGCCGTCGCGATGGTGACGAGGAGCCGCTGCATGTCCGCCTCGTCGAGGTGGTCGAGGCCCGGGCGGAAGCTGAGGCTCACGAGCATGTACAGGATGACGAGACCGGCGCTCACGAGACCCCCGAGCCGCTCTCCCGCGAAGGCCGAGAAGGCGACCGCGAGAAGGAGCACGGCCACGATGCCGCCGACGTGCTCCCCCGTCACGAAGCGGCTCACAATCTCGAGCGCCGCCACGAGGAGGATCGTGACGACGAGGCCCGAAACGGGGACGCCGAAGAGGCTCCGGCGCAGGCGTGGAACCCGACCCGCGGACCGTACGTCGTCAGCCATGCGCGCTCCTTGGTTTCACCGCCATGGATCATGCTCCCCTATGAACGTCGCGACATGCACCGATCGCGCTGCCGGGCGCGGCCGGGCGGTCGACGAGGGGCGCAGCAGGACGGGGAACCGTCCATGCGGCGGGAGGATTCATCCGCCGCGGCCTTCGAGCGCGAGCGATGCGCCGGGCCACCCCGTCCGCCCGAACGCGTGCCGCCCTCCTCGCGCTCGTGTTCATCGCACCGGGTTTGCTCGCGTCGGTCGCGGCCCAGACGCCGGGCGGCGGCGCGGTCGTGCCCGTCCAGGTGCCCGTCGACCGGACGGGCGGGCCCGATCTCCGGGTGTTCTCGCCTTTCGGGAGCATCCCCGCCTCGTCGCGCGCGACGGTGCTCTTCGCGGTGGACAATGCGGGCCCGGGGGAAGTGCGCAACGTCGTGGCCGCCTTCACCACCGCGCCCGAGGTGACGCCGGGCCAGGGCGTCCTCCTCGTCGGCGCGGACGGCATCCGGAATCTCGGCACCATCGAGGAGGACCGCAGCAAGCTCGTGGGGGTCACGCTCGCGACGCCATCGGCGCCCGGCGGGGCGCGGCTCATCGTGACGCTCACGTACGACGATGCCGGGGGAACGCGGCGCACCACCGTGCGGGAGGTGGCGGTCCTCGTCGGCCCTCCCGAGGACGACATCCTGCGGATCGAGCACCGCTCGCCCGCCCTCTCCGCCGGATCCGAGGAGACGCTGCGGTTCCTGGTCTCGAACCCGTCGGACGAGCGCATCGCGGACCTCGGCCTCGTCCTCGACGTCGCGGGCGCGACGTTCCCCACGGGTCAGTCCGGCGCCGCGGGCGCCACGCCGGCCACGACCTTTCCGGGCGGCTTCCCCACCACCACGAACCTCGTGTTCCCCGCGGACGGCGGCGACATCCTCCGCGACGAGACGCTCGCGCCCGGCCAGGAGGTCGCGGTCGACGGACGCGTGCTCGTCGGTCTCGCGGCGCCCGACGTCTTCCCGTTCAGCGTCACCGCGACGTACGTCGTCGACGGCGTCGCGCGCTCGCAACGCTTCGACTTCGCGGCGCGCATCGCGCCGTCGGTCAAGTTCCGTCTGCTCGAGGTGCGCGAGGAGACGGCGGGCGACGGCCTCGTCCTCACCGGAACGCTCGTGAACGTCGGCACGGGATCCGCGTGGAATCCACGGGTTCGCGTGCCGGAGGGCACGGCGTACGAGGCGACCGAGCCCAAGCTCGTCGAGGACCTCGAGGCGAACGAGCCCGTCGGATTCCGGATCGCGACGTCGCGGGCCCGCGAAGCGCGACCAGAATCCGCGATTGTCGAGGTGGAGTGGAACGACGATTTCGGCAACGTCCGCACGACGCCCGTGGAAGGCGAGCCGAAGCTCCTACCGCCGCCCGCCGCGCAACCCGCGATCCTGCAGGCCGTGCAGAGCCCGTGGCTCTGGACGCTCGTCCTCGGCGCGCTCCTCCTCGCGGTCGTCGCGGCGCTCGCGTGGCGGCATCCCGAGGCGTTGCGGCTCCGGCGCGGCAAGGGCGCTTGACGTCAGCGCTGACGCCCGAACGACCAGGCGCCCGCCGCGAAGAACACGCCGGCGAAAACGAGCAGGATCGCGAGGTCGCCCGCGACGCCTCCGACCCCGGCTCCGTGATTGATGACGGCGCGCAGCGTGCGCACGGCGTAGGTGAGCGGCACGACGGCGCTCGCCCACCGGATGAACTCGGGAAGCGCCTCGAAAGGGGTGAAGATGCCCGCGAGGAACATGTTAGGGAAGACGAGGAGCTGCACGGCCTGCACGGCCTGGTATTCGCTCTCGGCCACGCCGCTGATGAGGATGCCGAGGCCCATGCCCATGAACCCCACGATGGTCGTCACGATCAGGCCGAGCGCGAGGCTTCCCCGGACCGGGATCCCGAACACGAACGTCGCGATGCCGAGGACGAAAAGCGCCTGGAGCACCGAGAAGGAGCCGAACGCGATGGTGTAGCCGAGGACGACCTCCGTGCGCTTGATCGGCGCGACGAGGATGCGGTTCAGCGTGCCCATCGTGCGCTCCTTCACGACGGCGACGACCGTGAGAAAGGCGCTCAGGATGAAGATCGTGAAGCCCGCGATGCCGGGCACGAAGAATTCGAGGCTCTCCGGATCGTCGCCCCCGAACACGACCCGTTCGTCGACGTCAAATGCGCCGCGCGTGTCGAACTCCTCCTCCAGCGCGTCCGCGAACGCTTCGAGGAACTCGCCTTCGGCGGCCGCCGTCACCGACGGATTGGTGTTGTCCTTGTAGATGACGAGGTAGGCCGTCCGGTCCCCTCCGCCGGCCTCGAGATTTCGCGTGAAATTCAAGGGGAAGACCACCCCCATCCTCACCTCCTGGCGTCGCACCGCCTGCTCCACGGCGAGCTCGGTTTCGAAGGGCACGACCGCAATGACCTCGTGGTCGAGGTGCTCCATGACCTTCGAGGCGAGGGTGCCGCGATCGAGGTTCGCGACGGCGACCCGCGCGCCCGTCACGTCGCCGCCGAACGCGTAGCCGAAGATGGCCATGATGAGGAGCGGCTGGAGGATCAGGATCGCGACCGTGCGCTTGTCGCGCGCGAGCTGCCGCAGCACGCGCCGCGTGACGACGAGCGCGCGCTCAGCGTTCAAGACCGAGCCTCCGGAGGATCACGAGGAAAGCGCCCTCGAGCGAGTCGGTCTCCGTCTCGCGGAGGAGGGCCGCCGGGGCGCCTTCGCGGATGATGCGGCCCCTCCACAGCAAGCCCACGCGATCGCAGCGTTTCGCCTCCTCGAGGTGGTGCGTCGTGATGAGGAGCGCGGCGCCTTCGCGCGCGAGCGCGTTGAAGCGGCCCCAGAGTTCGGTCCTCAGCAGGGGATCCACGCCGACGGTGGGCTCGTCGAGGAAGAGCGCGCGCGGCTCGTGCAGGAGCGAGACCGCGAGGCTCACGCGGCGCCGCATGCCGCCCGAAAGCGTCGAGACGGGACGGTCGCGATCGTCCCAGAGACGCACGAGGCGCAATAGCACCGGGGCGCGCTCGGCGACCGGAGCGTCGTAGAGGCCGCCGAAGAACTCGAGATTCTCGAGCACGGACAGGTCCGTGTAGAGCGCCTCCTCCTGCGGCATGTAGCCGACCTCCGCCGCCCGCGCGCCGGGCCGCTCGCCGAGCACCGTCGCGTCGCCCGCGGTCGCCCGGTCGAGGCCCGTGAGGATGCGGATGAGCGTGGTCTTGCCCGAACCGTTCGGGCCGATGAGGCCGTAGAGTTCCCCTTCGGGGATCGCGATGTCGAGGCCGTCGAGCGCCTTGACGTCGCCGAACCGCTTCACGACGGCGCGCGCAGCGATGGCGGCCACGCTCAGGAGGCGAGCGTCCGGACGCTTGGGGTTTGTCCCCTGCCGTGCCTCACGCGTGCGGGATCGACGCGGCGCGCGCGCTCGCGGAAGGAAATGAAGAAAAGAGAGGGCGCGGGGGCGCGAGGGCCCCCGCGCGTTCGACGAAGCCTTCAGTTGGCCTTGTTCGCGGGCTCGAACGGCAGGATGGTGTCGACGTCCCACACCGAGTCCTTGACCGTCACGGCGCCCTTCTTGTAGTTGATCACGATCGGGTCGACCTTGATGTCGAAGGCGACTTCGTTGCCGATCGGGAAGAACACGCTGAAGTCGGCGAACCAGAGGCCGATCGCGAGATCGTTCTCGTTGCACGACGCCGTGCCCTTGATGACGCCCTGGGGGTCGTCCGGGAGGTACCAGACGGTCGGGTCGTTCATGAAGGGGTCCGTCACGAGGACCGGCACCGTGCCCCAGCTGCCGCCCGCGGGGGTCAGCGTGATCTGGGCGCGCTTCGTGAGGTTTTCGCCGTCGCAGCCCTCGGGGAAGAAGCCGAACCACTCGCCGGTGTCGTCGTTGTAGTTGTTCGGCTCCATGTTCCAACCGTAGTAGTAGCGGTTGTCCTCGGAGCCCGGGTTCTCGTTCTCGGGCCAGGCGTCGTTCACGTACTCGCCGATGATGCCGTCGCCGTTGATGTCCTTCCACACGCCGGTGTAGAGCGCGCCGCCCCAGAGGCCGGGGGGCGACGACGCGTCGTTGCCCTTCGGGCCGCCGAAGGCGAAGCTCTCGTAGTAGCCCGAGATGACGCCGGTCGTCACGATGTAGCGCGACGTGAAGTCCATCCAGGCGTGGTAGTCCTGCGTGTAGTTCTCATAGCCGACCTGGCCCGCGCTGCTGCGCGGGTCGTCGTACTCGGCCGGGAAGGGCGCGAACGCGTAGTTCACGGGCTCGAGCGCGGCGACGACCGGCTCGGGCGGCGTGGGCGTGTTCGTGATCGCGAAGTTCACCGGGGGCAGCGAGTTAACGGTCGGCGCGAGCGTGGCACCGTAGAGCGCCTCGACGGGGCCGGGGGCGACCGCGCTGTACACGTCCACGTCCAGGAGACAGTTCGTGGCGACCGTGCACTCGAACGGATCGCTGTTGCCGGAGGGCGTGAGGGTCGCGTTGACGAGCGTCTTCCAGGTCAGCTTCTGGAAGAGCGAGCCGTCGTACCAGACCATGTAGAACGGCGAGTTCCACTGGCCGGGGCGCGTGTTCTCGGGCGGGAGCCAGCTCCAGCGGAAGTCCGGGGTGTTGGGGCCGGGGCGCGAGTTCGAGAAGATGTCGTTGTGCATGCCGGGCTCGATGAACGACACGATCTCGCCGCCGTAGGTCGCGTTGTCGGGACCGATCGGGCCCGAGAGGAGACCTGCAGGGTCGCGCGCCCACTCGTTGGTTCCGTTCGCATCGTTGCGGGGAACGCAGCCGCCCGTGTTGGCGGAGCAGATGTTGCGCGCCTCGAGGATGCCGTCCCCGTCGGTGTCGTTCCAGAACCCGTAGTGCGCCCAGTTGAGCGACGCTCCGGGCAGGATGATGTCCGACCGCTCCATGTTCTCGCCCGTCGCGGCCTCGTACATGCGGACCGGACCCGCGAAGTACGCCGTCGCCGGGATCTGGGGCGCGTAGACCGCATCGAGAATGCGCGTCCACGTCGTCGGAATCACGTCGAGGTTGTTCCTCTGGTTCATGTTCGCATTCAGGGCCAGACGGTTGGGCTCGTTGATCTCCTCCCAGACATAGTTGCGGGACGCCGTCGGCAGGACCTGCGCGACGGCGGGGGCGGCAAGCCCGAGAGCGATCACGGCCACTAGCATGGCTGCAACGAATTTCTTCACGTTTCCACCTCTTTTCTTGCGCGGCGCTCCGCGGGATCGCGGAGTTTCGCGGCACCGTCGTGGACGCTCGGGAGAATCGGGCGTGTGACGTGCGCGCCCTCGACGAGGGCGATCGTCGGACGTCGGACCATGGATGCCTCCCACACGCCTTCCCTCGGGGGGAGCGTGGCCAGCGACTGGCGACCTTGACAAGGACTGACGTGTCATAAGGTTTCCCGGCCTCGTGTATGTGGTTTCCATCGCAGGCGGGGGCGAACCCGCCGCTCCGGTGCCCGCGCGGGATATGTCACCGCAGGGTGCAACCGGGGGTGACACGGCGCGCTGCCGGGGAACCTGTCCTTGCCGCGGAGGGGAGCGTACGCGCCCGGACTTGCGGAACAGCCCACGGGTCTCGCACAGACGCCCTCCTCCGACCTCTTGAACGTCCGCGCGTGACTCGGGCGGGTGACATCCTGCCCCCAGCCGCGCGGCGGCGGGGCGCGGGGGTGCGCGCGGCGGGGCGACGCCCTCCCCCGCACCCGCCGGTTCCGCCCTTCGCCCCGCGAGGTCGGCGGCGGCCGTCCGACGACCCGGTCAGAACCCTCTTGACGGCTCGCCGCGCGAAGGCGGGACCATGGCAGAACGGCACATGAATCCGGTCGACCTCATCGCGCTCGTGCTCGTGATCGTCGGGGCCCTGAACTGGGGCCTCGTGGGCCTGTTCGACTTCAATCTGGTCGCGGCGCTTTTCGGCGTGGACAGCCTGATCAGCCGTACGCTCTACGTGCTCATCGGCCTCGCGGGCCTGTACGCCATCTGGACGGCCGTCAAGGCCGGCCAGGACATCCGCCACGTGCGGCCCGGCGCGAAGCATGTGTGACGAGGTCGTCGGCCCCTCGGGGCCGACGGCGGGCCGGGTCCGGCGGCGGCCACCCAGGGGCGCGCGCCTGCGGGATCCCGGCCCTTCGCCCCATGGGGC
>DATLGO010000097.1 GCA_035540375.1 Candidatus Thermoplasmatota archaeon | reverse complement strand
GTCCCGATCCATCCCCTTTCATCGAG
This sequence comes from Candidatus Thermoplasmatota archaeon, assembly GCA_035540375.1. Classification (NCBI taxonomy): domain Archaea; kingdom Methanobacteriati; phylum Thermoplasmatota; species Thermoplasmatota archaeon. The sequence continues at coordinate 11,116 of DATLGO010000097.1, read as the reverse complement.
AATCCCGCGGCGGCTCCGGGGAGTGTTCGAGAGACCCTTTAGGTGTCCGGGCTGTTGGCCCGACGCCTCGGGTGAGAACGATGTCGCACGACGTCTACTCGGCCTCCGTGGGCGACCTCGTCGCCGACGAAGGCAACGAACGCCGATCCCGGCTCATGAGCCTCGCCGTCGCCGCCTTCGGCGCGGGGCTTCTGGCGTCGAGCGTCGGTCTCCTCTTCATGACGAACACCTCGGTCGGGAACGGGCTCGATTCCATTCCCGTCCTCGTCGCCTACGGGGGTCTCGCCTCGCAAGGGGCGGGTTTCCTCATCGCGGGGATGCTCCTCCACCGAATGGCGAGCGAACGCGCCCGCCTGGCCCTCGAACGCGAGGGGATCCTCGAAGAGATCAGCCAGGCCCTTGAGCGCGTGAACGACCGGCTCGAACGCGCGGAACGGTCCTACCGCGAGCACGAACGCCGTCTCGAGCGCCAGGCGGAATCCCGCATCCTCGGCCGCATCCTCGATCACGAGGAGCGGCTGTCGGCGATCGAGCACGACCGCCCCGAGCCGGGGCTCGTGCGTCTCACGCCCTCGGCCCGGGCTCGCCCATCGCACCGCGAGGAGCAAGCCGAAGGGTCTTAGCGGCCGGGCCGTCCATCGCCCTCCGATGTCGGAGAGGTTCGAAGCGCTCGCCCGCGAGGTCTTCGAGGCGACGCTTGCCCGCGATCCCGCGTGGGCGACGCAGGTCGGCTGGCGCGGGCTCGACCACGCGCTTGCCCCCGCCGACCGCGCCGAGATCGACCGCGAACGCGCCGACGTCGCGCGCTGGCTCGCCGCCCTCGAAGACCTCGGCGAGGATTCCGTCGACGCCGCCGCCCTCGAGCACGTCCTCCTTCTCGCGCGATTCCGGCTCGACCGCCAGGAACGCTGGCGCCGCGATCCCGATTTCGCGATGCGCCTCATGGACCACGTTTTCCCGCTCCTCATCCGGACCCGGAGGCCGCTTGCGACCCGGGTCGAGGCGATGGCCGCGCGACTCGAGCAGGCGCCCGCCTGGCTCGTCGCGATGCGCGCGCGCGTCGATGCCGTCGACGTCCCGCCCGTATGGCTCGAATCGGCGGCGGAAACGGTGGAATCCGCGCCCGCGTTCCTCGAGGCCGTCCTTTCCGCCGGGCGCGGGGCGCCCGCCGGGACGCGCCTCGCGCGCGCGGTCGAAGGGGTCCGGCTCGCCCTCGAGGACCACGCGCGGTGGCTCGGGTCGCTCGAGGGCGTCGCCCGGGGCTCGTTCGCGCTCGGCGAGGAGAAGCTCGACGAGCTGCTCGCCATCCGGATGATCGAGGGCCCCGCCCGCGCGGTGCTCGAACGCGGCGAGCGCGAAGCGGCGGCGACGCGCAGCGCGCTCGAGGAAGCCGCTCTCACGGTGCTCGCCGAGGCGGGCCATGAAACGCCCCCCGACCCCGTCCGCGCCGCCTGGGAGGTCACGAAGCGGGACCACGCGACGACCTTCGAAGGCGTGGTCGCGGCGCACCGCGAGGCCTGCGACGCCGCGCGCGCCTTCGTCGCCGACCGCGGCCTCGCGACGGTCCCCGACGTCCCGCTCGAGATCGTGGAGACCCCGAGCTACCTCCGCCACATCATCCCGTTCGCGGCCTACGTCGAGCCCGCCCGCTTCGACGAGGCGCCGGCGGGAACGTACCTCGTGACGCCGAAGGTCGACCTCTCGCTCTTCCCCCACGCGGAGATCCGGAACACCACCGTCCACGAGGCCTGGCCCGGCCACCATCTGCAGCTCAGCGTCGCGAACCGCAACCCGAGCCTCGCGCGTGCCCTCGTCGGCGCGCCCGAGACCATCGAAGGCTGGGCGCTCTATTGCGAGGGGCTCCTCGGCCGCCACGGGTTCACGGCCTCGCCGAAGGAGCGCTTCGTGCGGGCGAAGGACGCCCATTGGCGCGCCCTGCGGGTCGTCCTCGACGTCGGCCTCCACACGGGGCGGTTGCGGTTCGAGGAGGCCGCGGCGCGCCTTGCGCGCGAAACCGGGATGACCGCCGAGGAGGCCACGGCCGAGGTCAAGCGCTACACGCTCGAACCCGGCTACAATCTCTCCTACCATCTCGGGCGCAAGGCCATCGAGGCGCTCGCGGCCCGCCTGCCGGAGGTGCCGGAGCGGGCCTTCCACGACGCCCTGGTCGCGGCCGGCTCCCTCCCCGTCCCGCTCCTCGAGCGGGCGATGCGGGAGACGCTTCAGCGCCCCGCCCGTGCGATGACATGACATGGACCTGTCGCTGTCGCGTCTGCAGGCGACACCCTTTTGCTCGCAAGGCTGCTATCGAGGGTTCCGATGGCTGAGAAACAGGTGCTCTTCCGGCTCGAAGAGGATCTCCTCGACAGGCTCGACCGGAAGCTCGCCCAGCGTGGTTATCGCACGCGCAATGCCTGGTTCCGCGACGTCGTGCGCGACTTCGCGGGCGAAGGGCGGAAGCGTCGCGACTGAAGCTCAGGCTCACGAGGTTGGCACGAACTTGAGCCCGTAGCGCCAGGCGCCCTGCTGCCGGTAGAGGCGCCTCAGCGCAGGCTCCACCTCGAGCCCGATCGCGATCCTGCCCGTTTCCACGTCCGCGAGGCGCGCGGTGACCCGGGGACCCTCCTCGAAACGCACGACCGCGACGGGGTACTCGCCCGCGAAGGCCTGCTCGGGGGCGAACTCCCCGGGCGACCCCCCGCGTCCGATGACCGTGAATGTCTCCACGACGGCCCGTCCCGCGAGGCGCTCGCGCGCAAACGCCCGGCCTCCGCACGCGGGGCACGCCGCGGGCGGAGGGTACGCGAGGCGGCCGCAGGCTCCGCACCGGGACGCTTCGAGCCGGTAGCGCGCGGGAAGATCCCGGGTGTAGGTCGCGGGCGGGATGTAGGCCCCGAGCGGCTCCTCGGGGATCGCGGCTCCCGCGGCGAAGGCGCCCCGCTCCATGAGCGCCTGATGGACGCTCGCCGGGCGGCCGCCGTCCGCGACGGCCTTGACGCCCGCGACGGCCGCGCGCGTTACCGCCTCGAGATGGACGATCGTGACGGCCCCCGCGTCCCGCGCGGCGGCGACGAGGCGGTGGCCCGGCTCGGCGTCCGCGAGCGCGAGGGCGAGATCGAACGGGGCCTGCGCGGCGCCGAGATCGCCGAGCCGACGTTCCGCGCTCTCGAGCGTGTGACGCGCGGCGAGCGGCTTGCCCCCGGGCCCCGGAAGCGTCGTCCCCACGGGGGAGGCGACGAGGGCGTCGATCGGGGGAAGCGGGCCGAGGACGGCGAGGGCGTCCTCGAAGAGCCCGTGCGGAACGTCGTCGAGGTCGGGGGAGCGCGCGACGCCCGCCGCGTCCAGGATGCGGCCGCCGAGCACCTCGCGCGCCGCGGATCCCGCGGCCGCAAGGCGCGCGCCCGCGCCGGGACCGACGACGAACGCCGCCGCCCCCGCGCCTTCGGCCTGCTCGGCCGGGTCGCCCGGCGCCGCCCTCGGAACGTCGACGGCGACCGCGAGCATCGGGCGCTCGACGGCGCGCGCGGAGTCGAAGGCGGCGACGAGGGCCGCAAGGCCGGCGGTGCGTCGCCCGCCGACGTCGAGGAGGCGCGCGTAGCGGAGACCAAGCGCCTCCGCGACGACCGCGGAGGCCGCCTCGTGCCCGCTTGTTGCGACGGCCACGAGACCGATCTCCTCGGGGTCGGCGCCCGAGGCCTCGAGCGCGCGCGCGGAGGCTTCGACGGCGAGCGTCGCCGCGTCCTCGTCCCAGGCACACGCGGATTTCGTCGCGAGGCCGCGGGGGCGCAGGTGCCCCCACGCGCGGCGCATCTCGTCCGCGGAGATCCGGAGCTTGCCGGCCGCGAGGCCCGCGCCGAGGATGGCGGGTTCCATCTCAACCCCTCCTCAGGACGTGGACGGCGCACGTCGCGCCCGAGCCGCCGACGTTGTGGGCGAGGCCGACCTCGGCGCCCGCGCGCTGGCGCGGTCCCGCCGCGCCGCGCAGCTGGAGGAATAGCTCGTGCACCTGCGCCGCGCCGGTCGCGCCGAGCGGATGGCCTTTCGCCTTGAGGCCGCCGGAGGCGTTCACGACGAGGTCGTTGCCGAGGCGCGTCGCGCCCGAGGCGACGAGCGGCCCGCCTTCTCCCTTCTTCGCGAACCCGAGGTCTTCCATGGCGAGGATCTCCGCGATGGTGAAGCAGTCGTGCACCTCCGCGACGTGCACGTCGCGCGGCCCGAGGCCGGCGCGTTCGAACGCGGCGCGCCCCGCCCGCTCGGTCGCGGCGAGCGTCGTGAGGCTCGCGCGGTCATGGAGCGCGAGGTGGTCGGTCGCGGCGGCGGAGGCCTCGATCCAGACCGGCGTGTCCGTGAGCGCGCGGGCGCGCGCCTCGGACGCGAGGATCATGGCGCTTCCGCCGTCGGTCGTCGAGCAGCAGTCGAGGACCGTGAGGGGCGCGGCGACCGTGGGCGCGGAAAGCGCCTTCTCGAGCGTGATCTCGCGGCGGAATTGCGCCTTCGGGTTCTTCGCCCCGTGCGCGTGGTTCTTCACGGCGACGCTCGCGAGGTGCTCGCGCGTCGTGCCGTACTCGTGCATGTGGCGGCGCGCGATCATCGCGTAGACGCCCGGGAAGGTCGCCCCCGCAAGGCGCTCCCAGGCCGTGTCGCCCGAGACGCCGAGCCAGTACCGCTGGTGGACGGGCGTGAGGTCCGTCATCTTCTCGAGCCCCCCCGCGAGCGCGACGTCGACGGCGCCCGACGCGACCGCGAGATAGGCGTCGCGCACCGCGAAGCCGCTCGAGGCGCACGCGTTCTCGACGCGGCGCGCGGGGATCGAGGGCCCGCCCGCCTGCTCGACGAGGTAGGCGCCGAGGTTTCCGAGCTGGGCGCCCCCGAAGCCGAGGCTGCCCACCCACGCCTCCTCCACGTCGCCGAGGGCGAGCCCCCGGTCCACGGATCCGAGCGCCTCGTGGACGGCCTCGGTGAAGAGCTCGCGCGGCGTCTCGGCGCGGGCGCCGAACGCGCTCATGCCGGACCCCACGATCGCGACGCGACGCATACGCACGGTGGAGCCCGCTTCGCGGCATGAGCGTTGCGGGCGGGCGGGGCGCATCCTTCGAGCGTCCGTTTTGAGGCATGCTCCAGAAACGGAATCCCTCATCCTTCGTGCGCAGGGGCGATGGCGCTCGGCGGATTCTCGTACGCCGTCCTCGCCGCGATCCTCACCGCGGGCACCGTGGCGGCGCTTCAGCCCTTCGCGGGGGAGCCGACCGAGCGGACCTACGTCCTCGAGGTCGACGACATGGCGCTCATCGTGCACGAGGTGTCGCACGAACGCCTCACGCGGGAGAAGGCCTCGCGGCCCTGGATCACGAACCACTGGTACTGGCCCCTCGCGCGCGGCTTCATCGACGGCGACGAGATCTGGGTCCAGGGCGACGCGTGGAACAAGCGCACGCTCATCGCGCACGAGGTCGGCCACGCCCTCGGCCACGACCACACGCTGCTGCCGACGACCATGAACGCGTGCGGCTGCCTGCGCTGGTTCGACTCCGAAGGGCTCGTACGGCTCGTGCCCGAGACGTGATCAGCGGCGGCGCGCAACGCGCGCCGCGGCGAGCGCGACGCCCGCAAGCGCGACGAGGCCCGGACCCGGGAGCCGCGAGGCCGCGCTGTCCTGGAGATCCTCCCCGAAATCGGCCTCCGGCGCGAGACGGGTGGGCGTGCTCTTCGGGGCCTCCATCGCGGGGCCTTCGATGAGAAGGCGTCCCACGCGCTCGATGGGATGCGCGCCGCATCCTTCCCATTTCGCGACCGCGCGGACCGTGTAGTTGCCGGGTTTGTAGTACGTGCGGTTCACGGCCCACCCCGTCGCGCCCTGGCCCTCGTCGCCGAAGTCCCACCGGACGTTGAGGCCCGGCCGCGTGTCGTTGCCTTCGAGGTCGGCCGCGAAGCGGACCGAGAACCCGGTGTAGCCCGCGGTCGGGAAGGTCGTGAAGTTGATGCGCGGCGATCCGCGGTCGCGGTAGATGGCGCTTGCGCCGCCCACGAGGTACGTGTCGCCGTTCGGGACGATGCGCGGCGTCCGGAATCCCTGGACGCACTCGAGCGGCGCGGGCCGCTCGCCGACGACCATGATCCGGTTGCTCAGGATCGCGAGGGGTTTCGGTCCGAGGAACACGAAGTCCCACGGAACGTCGTCGTCGATCGGGCAGGGATCGATCGTGACGCGGCGGAAGGGGCCCGCGGGCGCGCCCCAGAACGTGTCGCACGCTTTCGCGCCGCGCGAGAACCACGCGAAGGCCGTGCCGTTCGGCGCGACGGCCGCGTTCGCGCCGCGATAATCCCAGAACCGGTCGAGGAGCGTGCGCGTCACGCGCGGATCCGCGGCATGACCGAGCTGCACCTTCGTCGCGAGGGTCGCGTTCGGGATCGTGACGTTCGCGACATGGATCGCGTACCCGCCCGTCCGGTTGTACGTGACGCCGAATCCCCGGCCGTCCGCGAGGAGCGTCAGGCCCGTGGGGGTGCGGTCGAGACGCGGCCACGTCGTCCACACGGTGACGCCGGACGCTCCGTGGAGGGTGAAATTCCACCGCACGCCGTCGATGTGCAGGGTGAGAAGCCCGTCCGGCATCGTGCGCCACGTGTTCCACGGGCGGTACGGCGCGACGACGCGCTTCGCCGCCGTGCCGTTCGGCTCGGCCGTCGCGAACCAGGTGGAACCGCCGTCCTTCACGACGGCCCCGCCGATCATCGGCGGGACGGAGTAGAGCGCCCCCCACGATCCTCCGATGCGGCCGAGCGCCACGGAGACGATGCCTTCGCGCTCCCGGATGAACGTCGCCGTCCAGTTTCCCGAGGCGTTCGTGTCGTAGACGAGGAACGCATTGCGGTGCCACGAGAGCGTGTGCAGCGCCCCCCGCGCGTCGTACGCGAAATCGATGATGGACCGCTCCGCGCTCGACGGGAACGCGTGCACCGCTTCCCAGTCCGCCGACGCCGGAGGCATGAGCCCCGGCAACGCGAGGAGGACGATGGCGGCGAAGACCCCCGGGTGACGCATCCAGTCCCCCCGCTCTCTCGGCCGCCCGTCAAGAGGCCTTCGCTTTCGGCGGTTCCGGCCCGGGGCTCTCCGCCCCACGGTCCGGGCGCCGGGATTCGGACCGGGGCCGGCGCAGAGGCTCCGTGCGAGCCTTCCGGCCCCGGGAACGAGGAAAGCTGAAAGGCCCCCGCGGCCGGCTTCCGGCGAGCGCCGGGAGAGGGGAGGCAGAAGGCAGGGAGGGAGTCTCGGCCGCGGGGTCCTTGGACCCTCAGGGGCGCCGGTGGGTCATCTCAGTTTGCCCCGGGTTGGGCGTTCCCCCAATCACGGGGGCGCAACCGGCCACGGCGGGCGCGACCGACGCGGGTGGGGCTCACGGCAGGAGCGCGGCCACCGAGAAGGCGATCCACGGGCAGAGGGCGAGGAAGCTCGCCGCGGCGAGGCCGTGGAGCACGGCGCCCTTGCGCGTGCGCGTCCCGTCCTCCCAGCCCCAGAGCGCGGCCACGATGCCGAGGATGGCGATGAGGAGGATCGCGGCCGTGAGGGAGAGGAAGACGTCGAGGTCCGTCACGAACGCGACGAGCGCGGGGGGCGCGCCGGGCCAGGGCGGGGCCGCGATGTGCAGGATCAGCAGGATGGATTCGAGGGCGGCGAGCGGCAGCGCGAACCGGGGCGTCTTCCAGAGGACGAGGCCGATGAGGGTGCCGGAGGCGAGGCGCCTGCGCGGCGCGACCACGAGGTAGAGGAGCGCGAGGATCAGGTGGATCGCGCCCACGACGAGCAGCGTCCCCCAGAAGCCCCCGCCGTCCACGGGCAGCGCCACGATGCGCGCCGCGAAGAGGGCCCCCGCGAGGACGAGGACGACGCCGATGGCGAGGACGGTGAGACCGAACCCCCGGACGCGACGGTCGACGGCGACCACGTCGGACGCTTCCGTCGGGACCCCTATATGGACGTTGCGCGGGGTTGCCGGGGCCCGGCCCAGACTTTTTCACGGCGGCGCGCGTTGGGCCCGCGTTGAAACGGGCCGTCCTCGTCCTTTCCGGCGCGCCGCCCCCGCGCGCGGCCCTCGACCTCGCCCAGGGCGCCCTGCTCGTCGCGGTCGACGGCGGCGCGAACGTCCTCCATGGGTGGGGGCGTCTCCCGGACGTCGTCGTCGGGGACCTCGACAGCATCACGCGGGAGGCGCTCGCGTGGTGCGAGGCGGGCGGGGCGCGCATCGCCCGATTCCCCGTCGCGAAGGACGACACGGACGCCGCCCTCGCCCTCGCCGAGGCCCTCGCCTGGGGCGCGCGCGAGATCGTGTTCGCGGGCGCCACGGGCGGGCGGCTCGACCACACGCTCGCGAACTTCGGCCTCGCGCGCCGCGCGGCCGAGGCGGGCGCCGCCGTGCGTCTCGTGGAGGCGGAAGGCTCCGCGTGGGTCGTGGATGCCGCGCACCCGCTGCGCCTCAGCGATCTCGAAGGCCGCACCGCGAGCCTCCTCGCGCTCACGGGCGCGCTCGAAGGCGTGACCCTCGAGGGCTTCCGATGGCCGCTCGCCGACGCCCGGCTCGTGTTCGGCGACCCGCGCGGGGTCTCGAACGTCGTCGAGGCCCCCGTCGCGGAGGTCCGCGTCCGGGCGGGCATCGGGCTTCTCATCCTGCCTCCCGCGGGCGAAGGTTGATGACAACGGCGCGCTTCCCTGGAAACGAGGCTGAGGCATTGACCCGTTTCATCATCTTCCCCCTGATCGCCGCGCTCGCGCTCGCCGGCTGCATCGGCGCGGTGAACGCGCCCCCCGCGGACCCCGGACTGGACCTCGAAGCGCCGACGGCGCCGAGGGCGCTGAACCTGAGCTGGGGCTTCACGGACTGCACGGCCGCGATCGGGCTCTTCCCCGTCCAGGCCTCGAAGCTCAAGCCGTTCCTTCCCGAGGGCTTCCGGGCCCACTCCTTCCCTGAGATGGGGCTCCCGCCGGACCCCCGCGGCGACGCGAACCTCGGCCTCGAGGCGTTCACGTGCAAGGCCGGCGTCGGCCTGAACGGGACGTACGAAAAGGCGTTCTACGGCAGCATGTTCGCCTCGGTCGAGCCTCCGGCCCACCTCAAGGATCCCGCGCCCGGAACGATGCACTTCGTGAAATGGGACGTCCTCGTCCACGACGAGGCATTGCGGAACGCGCTCGCGAGCCTCGGCGTCCCCGCCAAGGCCGGAAGCGTCGGCTCGACGGTCGCGAAGACCCCCCTCGGCGACGGCAACCTCCTTTCGCTCGACCTCACGCTCGACGGGAAGAAGTTCAACTTCCAGACCGGCGGCCCCGCCTCCCCGCTCACCGGGAACTTCGTCGAATACACCGCCGTCCCCGGCGGCCTTGTGAAATGGACCGCCACGTTCACGGGCGTGACGGGCAACGCTCCCGGCACGATCGCGATCGACCCCGCAAGCGACGCCTACAAGATCGCCGGATCGGACCGCGTGCAGGCCCTCTTCTACCAGAGCACGGCGCTCACCTTCAAGGACGGCACGATCACGTTCGTCCCCGCGGGGACGAACGCGACCGCCCCCGCGAAGTGAGACCGTTTCCCAGGGGACGCGCGCGGTCGCGCGCGTCCTCCGGAGGGGCCCGTTCCGCTCGGAAACCTATAAAACGCCCTCCCCGCTTTTCGGCCGCATGGCTTCGGTCGGCGCCACCTCGGCGGGATCCCGGACCGTTTCGAACACCGCGTCTGAGCGGCCCTTCGACGGAGAGTACGACGTCATCGTGGCCGGCGGCGGCCCGGGCGGGTCCGCGACCGCGGCCTTCCTCGCCCGCGAAGGCATCAACGTCCTCCTCCTCGAGAAGGCGCGCTACCCGCGCGACAAGACGTGCGGCGACGCCATCTCGGGCAAGTCCGCGACCGTCCTCCGCGAGCTCGGCATCATCGACCAGGTCGAGGCCGCGCCGCACTCCATCGCCGAGGGGGTCCGCTTCTCGGGCCCCGACGGCGACGAGCTCACGATCCCGTTCCCGAAGAACGTCGACCCGAACGGCATCAAGAACTCGAAAAAGTACAACTACGTCACGCCCGGCTACGTGGCCCGGCGCCTCGTCTTCGACAACATCGTCTTCCAGCACGCGAAGGCGCAGAAGAGCGTCACCACGATCGAGGAGTTCGAGGTCAAGGACGTCCTCTTCGAGAACGGCAAGGCCGTGGGCGTCTCCGGCAAGGACGCCGACGGCGTCGAGCGCCGCTACGGCGCGAAGGTCGTCGTGGGCGCGGACGGCGCGATGTCGGTCGTCGCCCAGAAGGTCGGCGTCTTCGACCGCGACCACGACCACTGGCTCGGCGCGTTCCGCGTCTACTACGAAGGCGTGACGGGCATGACGAAGGACATCGAGATCCACTTCGTCGACGGCCTCATCCCCGGCTACTTCTGGATCTTCCCGCTCGAGAACGGTCTCGCGAACGTCGGCAGCGGCATGGTCGAGACGGACCTGCAGGCCGTCGACAAGAACGGGAAGAAGAAGGTCCAGCTCGTCGAGGACACCTACAAGATCATCCGCGAGCACCCGAAGTTCAAGGACCGCTTCAAGGACGCGAAGGAGCTGCCCGGCACGCGCAAGGGCTGGCTTCTCCCCGTCGGCTCGAAGCGCCGCACCATGCACGGCAACGGCTGGGTCCTCGTGGGCGACGCGGCCGCGCTCATCGACCCGTTCTCGGGCGAAGGCATCGGCAACGCGATGGTCTCGGGCCGCCTCGCCGCGGCGACCATCACGAAGGCCCTCGCCGCCCGCGACACGGGCGCCGCGGCCCTCGCGCCGTACGAAGCCGCCGTCCGCGCCGAGCTCGACCGCGAGCTCATGATGAGCTACAAGCTCCAGAAGCTCGGCCGCCACACGTGGCTCCTCAACTTCGTCCTCCGCCGCGCGGCGAAGAAGCCGCAGGTCCGCGACATCATCAGCCAGATGCTCGCCGACCGCGAGAAGAAGGAGGAGTTCGGCTCGGTCTGGTTCTACATCAAGCTGCTCTTGATGTAGGGTCGGACGCGCCGAACGGGCGCCTGTGGCCGTAGGCCCCTGACCGTACACGTGGACGTTCACGTGTGTTGCCACGCCCCAACACGTGGACGTTCACGT
>DATLGO010000096.1 GCA_035540375.1 Candidatus Thermoplasmatota archaeon | reverse complement strand
GTCGAGGGGAGGGGTCGTCGGGCCGACCACGGCCACGCCGGTGGCGGCGGTGCTGCCGAGGAGGATGAGCACGAAGGCGACGGACCACGCCTTGACGCGGACGGTACGGTTCTTCAGTCGACACACCTCACGGTAAGAGGCTGGATCCGGGCACGCCGGTACCCGTCCGGACGAGAGCCCGCTCGAATGCCTCCGGCGGGAGACCCGGAGTAACGAGTATTAAGCTTTGCGGCGCGACGGCTCGCCAGCCCGCTCTGGCCGCCATATAAACTGTTCCGGGATGTGGACCGGTTTGCGGGAGGCCCGTGCGATGCGCTGTCGGGGTCTCGGGATGGGCAGAAAAAAGCATCGGACGGCCCGCCGGAGGGCGGGCCGTCCGCGAAGGCTTCAGACCGACGGGTTGAGCGCCTCGATGATGTCCACGTCCCACACGGACTCCTTCACGTTGAGGCCGTTGCTCCGGTACCGGATCTCGGCCGGGCTCATCGCGATCTCGATCGAGGTGTCGCGGTTGCCGGTCGGGAACACGACGGCGTCGTAGCCGTACCAGACCCCGAGGTTCGGGTCGGACGTGTAGCAGACCATCGGGACGACGATGGGCTCCTCGCCGGTGACGACGTGCCACCGGTCCGGCTCGTTCGCGAAGTAGTCGATGACGAGCACGCCGATCGTTCCCCACCCGCCCGGGGCGAGGGGCGTGAGCGTCACGTTGTAGACGGCCTTCTCTTGATCCTCGCATCCCGAGGACGGGAACCAGCCGAACCACTCGCCCGTGCCGTCGTGGTAATTGTTCGGGTCGACCTTCGTCCCCTTCTGGTAGGGATCGGACGGGTCGGGCGCGACGCCGATGACGCGGTCCTCGTTCAGGTCCTTCCAGACGCCGGTGTGGGCGCCGACGGCGAAGGCGCCGGGGAAGGCGGATTGCTCCCGGCCGCTTGCGCCGCCGAACCCGAAGAGGTTGTACGTCTGCACCGCGAAGCCCGTCTGCATCCAGTAGCCCTGGACGTCGATCCAGGCGTGGTAATCCGCCTGGTACCCCTCGATCGTCACGTTGTGGGCGCTCGAGCCGGGGTCCTCGTGCTCGAGGCGGTAGCCCGGCGTGAGCGTTCCCCACGTGGGGCCCGCGACGGGCTTCACAGGCTCCGGGAGCCAGCTGCCCCCGTCGTGCGCAAGCGAGTTGACGGCCCAGAAGTCGATCGCCGGCAGCTCGTTCACGATCGGTGCGGCCGTGCTGCCGTAGAGGGTGGCGATGGGCCCGGGTGCGACCGCCGGGTAGACATCGATGTCCACGAGGCAGGCGTCGTCCTCGTCGGGGCACGTGAAGGGACGCGCCGTCTCCGGGTCGGGGAAGAGCATCCCGTTCGCCATCGTCGCGACGCGGTACGTCTGGAGCAGCGATCCGTCGACATAGATGGACGGGTAGCCGCGGTCGAGGTACTCGGCCGGCGAGGACGCGAACGCGAAGTACGTGTAGTAGAAGTCCGGCTGCTGCGGCGTCGGGTTCGAGTTGGAGTCGATCGTGGGGTGGGACCCGGGGTCGACGAAGGCCACGATGGTCGCGCCGGGGGTCGGGCCGACGTCGTTCATGCCCGCGCTCGTTCCATTCTTGGTCGCGCCGAACTCGTTCGCCGGATTCGCGGTGCAGATGGCTTCGGCGCACGTCGCGTTGTAGTCGACGAGGCCGTCGCCGTCGACGTCCACCCAGAAGCCGTACCAGGCGAAGAACTGGCCCGGTCCGGGCAGGAGGATGTCCCCGTCGAGGGTCTCCTCCCCGCCGTTGCGGTTCACGGTGTACCGGGGCCCGGCGAGGTTCGTCAGGAGTCCGTGCGTGAGGTACACGGAGTCGAGGATCCGCGTGGGCTCCGAGGGCAGCGTGTCGAGGTTGTTCGCCTGGCCCTCGGCCGCGCGCTTCAGGCGTTCGCTCTCTTCGACTTCCCATTTCACGGCATTGTGGGCGTGGATCGGACGGTGGTCCGCGACGACCGTGCCGACCGCGCCGCCCAGGAGGAGGAGCGCGAGGGCCGTGGCCGCCGCTCGTGTCGTGCGTAGCATGCGTGTGTCTCCCAGGAGGCCGCGGCTCAATGAACCGGGCGAGCCTCCGTCACACGCCACATCATGGCATGGTGTCAACGTTTCGCCTGACGACGGGGGCCGACCCCCACCAGCACGGCGATCGCCGCGACCAGGGCGAGGACTTCGAACCCCGGGATGCCCGTCTTGGGGGGCTTGACGTCGGGCGGAGGCGTCTCGTTCGTGTTGTTGCCCGGCAGCAGGATCGTGCTCGGCCCCGTCGGGCCCGTGGGCTTCGTCGGCGTCGTCGGGTTCGGGTCGATCGGGGGCTTCGTGGTCGAGGAGGACGTGCATCCCTCCGTCACGTTCACGCCGACGACGTTCGAGGGCATCGAGGCCGGGGCCTCGCCGCGCGCGACGACGCGGAACCAGTAGTGGCCCTTCGCGCGGCAGAAGACGTCGAACGGGGGCGAGGCGCGGAACTCGCGCGCGGCGAGCGCCCAGCCCGTGTCCGTGTTCGCGGTCGTCTCCTGCACCTCGTAGAGGGTCGCGCCCTCGACGAGGGACCACGTGAGGTTGAAGAATCCGCCCTTCGTCGCGTTGACCTCGAGACCCGTGCCGAGGTCGCGCGCGGAGGCGAGCGCGGGCGCGGGAAGCGCCGCGAGCGCCTCGCGGAGCTGGAAGCGCACCGACTTCACGGCCGTCGACGAGACGCCGTCGTGGCCGCGCAGGCGCAGCGTGTGGTTGCCGTAGGTCGCGTTGTCCGCCGTCGCGTTCCACGAGACGAACCACGTCGTGACGTGGCCCGCGGGGAACACGAACGCCTCGCGCCACGCGCCGTCGTCGATCGCGTACTCGACCTTGTTCACGGGCCGGTTCGGCGCGAACGCGTTCGCGACGCCGGTGAAGGCGAGGACCTCGGAGCGGTACACCTGGCCCTCGACGGGCGTCGTGACCGTGAGGGTCGGCGTGACGTTCAGCGTGTAGCGGAGGACCTGCGAGATGTCGCGGTTGCCCTGCCCGACGATGAGCGCCTCGAGGCCGTTCGGCGACCAGGCGACGCCGTGGAACCGGCCGCAGCTGCGCGGGATCGTCGTGTTGTTGAGCCACGGGCGCGGCGGGAGCACCTGGCGGCAGAGATCCTTGTCGAGGATCGGCGTGATCGCGTTCGCCTCCATGTTGAGCGTGAAGTTGCTCTCGAGGCCGATCATGAGGCCGCGGTTGCCCGAGGGCTGCCACGCGACGCCCTTGAGGTCCGAGGGGTGCGTGTAGGGGTGCCACTGGAACTCGTGGCCGTTGCGCGTGCAGCCGCCGTGGCACCACTTGAGCACCGTGCCCTTGAGGTTCGCCTCGAAGCCGACGATCCAAGCGGTGCGACCGTTCGGCTCGAACGTGATGCCGTTGATGTCGGTGAGCCACGGCGTGAAGCGGCCGTACGGGAAAAGGTACACCATGCACGGCGCCGAGAGCTTGTACTGGCTGCACTTCCACGATTCCTCGCTCCAGAGCATGAGCGAGCCGAGCTCGATCGTGTTGTTCGCGTGCTTGCGCGCGCCGGAGACGAACGCGAAGCTCGAGTTCGGGGCCCATCCTACGGTCTTGAGCAGATAGGATTCCTTCACGCCGGGGATCTTCGACGGGATGAAGATGGGCTTGAGGCCGTCCGACTCGTTGTAGGCGAGGATGATGTCCGTGCCGGTGATCATCGCGTACTGGCCGTTCGGCTTGAACTTCACGTCGCGACCGTGGAAGTGCGCGCTCGCGGATCTCACGGTGATGTTGAAGAACTCGGAGTCGGTGAAGATGTCCTTCACGACCCCGTCCTTGTACTTCATGATCTTGTCGTAGGCGCCGACGATCACCGCGTACCTGCCGCTCGGCTCCCAGGAGACCTTGTAGAGCGTCGACGCGGGGCTTTCGACGTGCACCTTGTGCACGCCGGTCCGGTTCACGAGCGCGACGACCGCGAAGCCGCCTGCGGGATCGGCCTCGCATCCCGGGAAGCCGCCCACGAGGAGCGCCTCGGGATCGTTCGGGTCCTTCGGCGCGGGGTTGTAGGCGACGTCGTTCCACACGGCCGAGGCGAGGCCGTACGTCTCGGTGCGGCCCTTGCAGTCCGTCCACTCGTATTCGAACGTGTCGTGCGGGACGGACTCGAACTGCCAGCGGTCGCTCGGCGCGACCTGCGCGCCGGCCGGCGCGGCGAGGACGAGGAGCGCGAGGAGGACGGGCGCGGCGACGAGCGCGACGCGGCGGGAAAGCGGGCTGGCGTGGATCATGACAACACCCGGGCGTCCCGTGGAGCGAGCCTCCGGGACCGGTGGCAGTCGGGCTCTCGCGTGAAAAGGGTTTCGGTCGCGCGCTACCCGCGTCGACGGACGACGAGGAGACCGGCGACGCCGAGGATGGCGGCGACGCCGAGGGCGGCGATCGCGACCGAGGCGATCGGGACCGAGGACGGGTTCACCTTGACTTCGCCGGTCGAGAGCTCCTGGATCCAGATCGCGTTTTCCGCCGCCATGCGCAGCTGGCCCGTCTCGGCCGCGACCGCGTTGAAATCGGGCCGGGCCCCGAAGGCCGAGCGGGTCATCGGAAGCGCCGACGCGAGGACGAGGCCGTCCACGCCGTGGTGCGCGAGCGTCGCCGCGAGCCCCGCCGTGGCGTTGTGGAGGACCCTCGCGTCGCGCGCGGCGTCGGCGGGCGTGAGCGTGCCGCGCGAGGACTTGAACGAGAGCGATTCGAACGCGTTGACCTCGACATAGGAGAAGTACTCCGCCGCAGCGAGGAGCCGCGCGCCCGCGTTCGCTTCGCGCGCGCCCGCTTCGAGGAACGTGCCCTGGTGGGGCCCGCTCACGGGCGATTCGAGGAGACGCCGCACGAGCCGCTCGTTCGCCCACGCGAGGGCGCCCGGCGCGACCGCGCGCTTGCCGAGCGGGTCGATCTCGAGCGCGGCGGCCGCGAGGTCGCGCGCCAAAGCGGACGCGACGGCCGCCGCGAGCGGAACGGTGACGACCCCGCGCGCGTTGCGCTGGAACGCCTCGGTGTCGACGTCGTAGCGGAAGTAGCCCGCGAGCTCCCGCTCGTAGGTCTCGAGCGATTCCCGGTAGTGCGAACCGGCGACGTACGCGCGGGCCGCGAGGTGGAGATACTCGACCCCGAGCGTCGTCTTCACGGTCGTTTCCGCCGCGACGAACGCGGCGCGGGCCGCCGTGAGGTTCGCTTCGGCGTCGGCCGAGAGGGCCCGGCTCGCGTTCAGGAGGTGGCCGCGCGCGTCGCCGGACCGCTTCGCCTCCGCGAAGGCGCGCTTGTACGCGAGGTCGGGCAGGACGGCCGCGAGGACGGCGTGCACGCCGGCGGCGTCCCCCGCCTCCGCGCGGGCGCGGCCGAAGGCCAGCTGGGCGCGGTGCGCCGACAGGTTGTCGCTCGCCGCGGCCGCGTGGGCGTCGACGGCCGCCTCCGCGCGGTCCATCCAGGCATCGAGGACGCGCACGACGGGGGCGCGGGGAACGCCGGCCGCCGCGGACGGGGCGAGGGCCGGGAGGAGAACGAGGAGGACGAGGGCGAGGGCCCGGAGGGACCGCAGGCGGGACACGGCCCACCGCATTCGGCCGGGCGCTCATAACCCTTCTCAGGTCGCCGCGGCGGAGGACCCGGCCCCGCGGCGGGCGCGGCGGCGACGGCGCGCGCGGCGGGCGCGGCCTCCGCGCCCGACGCAAGACTTAAGACCGTCAAGAAAAGTCCCCGCGGGTCCGGAGGTCCCGTGCTCGCCCGCCTCATCGTCCTCGGGGGGCTTCTCGCCCTGGTCGCGTTCGCGGCCGGGCCGGCCGAAGCCGAGAGCCGGCTCCACTGCCCGTCCCCGACGGAGTGTGTGCTCGTCCCGTCCGAGCTGCGCCTCGACCCCTCCGGCAAGCTCGTCCCCTGGAGCCGCGACGTCACCATCGCGAAGGCGCGGCCGGACTTCAACCACGACCGGCAGACCTACCTGAACGTGACGGGACCCGCGGACGGCGCGAAGGCCGAAATGATCCTCCTCGCCTTCGACCGCGCCGACTTCCCCCCGAACGTGACGATCGAATGGGCGACGCTCAACCTCTACTTCGATTGCATGTACTACGGGGGCTGCGGCGGGATCGGCACCGCGGACCCCCAGCGCGCGAGCGCGCGCGACCGCATCCTGACCGCCCGCGAGATCATCCTCCCCTGGGAGGAGGAGAACGTCACCTGGAACAAGCTCGCGGGATCCTACTTCCTCAACACGACCCTCGCGGCGGGCCTCTCGGGCCCACGCACCTGCAGCAACGGCGACACGGATGCCGGCTCCCCCATCGGCAACGGGGGCCCGAGCGGCGCGCGATGCTTCGACGTGGCCTTCTCCGCGCGGGAATGGCTCGCGGGGAACGGATCGCGCTTCGGGTGGGCGATCCTGGACGAAGGCGTGAGCTGCCCGACGATGAGCGACTGCCGCAACGTCTTCTTCAGCTCCGCGAAGCGCAACCCCGACGGAACGCCTTACACGCAGTTCCGCGGGAACTGCCCCCCGCCCGTCTACCTCGAGCGGCGCTGGACGCAGGAGGGCCAGGGCACCGCGTCCCGGGAGGTCTCCGCGCCGATCGAGGGCCTGTGCTGGCCCGCGCTCGCGATGAAGCTGAACCGCCACGTGCCGTCGCTCGCGAACGCGACGATCAAGTACAACGGGTCGAAGATGGAGCTTTTCGGCGAGGGGCGCCGCAGCGGGCCCCCGACGGCGTTCATCTCGAACCGCGTCTCGGTGAATCTCTCGGTGGAGGCGCGCGACGGCGTCGGCGCCATCCAGGAGGTCCGCCTCCTCATCCGCAACGAGACCGGCGTCCTCTTCATCTCCGAGACGCTCAAGAACCGCCGCCTCTTCTCGGCCGCTAGCGTCGCGGGCGGCGCGAAGGGCGAGCGCTGGGAGTACTGGAGGGAGGGCCCCCTCGCGCTCCCGGCCGGAAAATACCGGTTGTCGATCACGACGCTCGACACCGACCTCAACGAGGCGGCGCTCGAGCCGCGCGGCGGGCAGGTGGCACCCCTCCATTACAATCTCGTCGTCATCAACGACAAGCCGATCCTTTCGGACCTCAAGGTGGCGGGCAAGCCGCCCTTCGCGCAGAACGCGAGGATCAACTTCACCGCCTCCCTGCGGCTCAACGATTCGCGACAGGTCCTCGACGCCGTCCTCGCGTACGCGAACTCGACCGCCGGTCACCGCCTCGTGATCCCCCTGAGGCTCCTGGCGCGCGAATCGGGCACGTCGGGCGGGGCCGGCACCTGGTGGTTCGAGCGCGCCTGGACGCTTCCGGGCAACTGGACCCTCACGCTCTTCGCGAACGACACGTTCGGCAACGCCGACCGTCGTTCGATCCGGTTCAACGTCACCGACGTCACGGCCCCCGTGGCGGGAGCCCTGAAGGTCGAAGGCGCCGTCTTCAAGCTCGATCGATTCGCGTCGGAATCGGGCGCGCGCCTCGCGTTCGCCGCGACGGTGACGGACGACACGAACCTGACGGTGGACCTCGTCCTCAAGGGCGCCGCCTCGACGCGCCGCGTCCCGATGGCGCGCGGCCTCGAGAACCGCTGGGCCGCCTCGCTCTCGGATCTTCCGGCGGACACCTACGCGACGACGGTGGAGGCGCGCGACGTCGACGGCAACCTCGCGACGAGCCCCACCACCCTCGTCGAGGTCGAAGCGCGCAAACCGCCGTCGTTCCACGATCTTGCGCCCCCTCCGGGCGGGTGGGCGAACGCGACCCCGACGATCTCGCTCCGCATCCACGACCTCACGCTGAACCGGAGCACGATCCGGACCTACACCAAGGTGAAGACGACCGAGGTCGAGGGCGTCTTCGAGGAGTCGCTCCCCTCCTTCGGCGGAAGCGCCTCGGACACGATCGCGACCCTCGCGTCGCTGCGCTTCTTCCGCGGCGACCTCGTGACCGTGCGGGTCGTGGCGAACGACACCCTCGGCGCCCACGCCGAGCGCGAATGGTCGTTCGTGATCGACGGGCGCGCGCCGACGGTCGCGATCGCGATCGGCGATCCCCAACGCGACGTCGGCGCCTCGGTCGCGGTCACGAACGGGACCACGTTCTCGCTCTCGGCGAGCGACGAGGAATCGGGCGTGAGAAGCATCGCGTGGCAGCTCGAGAGCCTCGACCAAGCGGGATCCGCGTCTCCGTGGATCCGCTACGCGGGACCCTTCGACGTCGCAAGCTCGCCCTTCGCGCGCGGGACGGGCCTCTACGCCGTCCGCTACCGCGCGACCGACGTCGCGGGGAACACAGGCGGCGGCGGCGAGATCCGGGTCATCCTCGACGCGACGCCCCCCGCGATCACGCACCGGGTCGAGAACGGAAGACTCCTCGTCGCCGTCTCCGACCGCGGATCGGGCCTCGCGGCCCTCCGCGTCCTCGTCTCCTCCGACCCGTCGGGAACGTTCTGGGAGGAGCAGCACACGCCCATCCTGGATCCCTCGGGCCAGACGTTCGGGATTCCCTTCCCGACCGTGAAGCGCGGCGCCATCGTCCGCTACGCGATCACGGCCGAGGATCGCCTTGGCCTCGTCTCCCACGCGGGCACGCGCGCGAAGCCCGTGGAATGGGTGAGCCCGAACCAGGCCCCCACGATCGTCACGCGCGGCCTCGCGAACAACTCGGAGGTGAAGGGCGTCGTCGCGGTGGGCTGGACCGCGGCCGACCTCGACGGCGACCGCTTCACCGTCCAGGCGACCGTGCGCCCGATGGTCCTCGCGACCGCGACCACGCTCTTCGAGGGCGGGGATGCGAGAGGCGAGGTCCGATGGGACACCACGAAGGTTCCCGACGGCCGCTACGTCGTCCTGTTCACGGCCGACGACGGCCAGGCCCGTCGCTCCGCGTACCACCTCGTGGACGTGAACAACACGGGACTCGGCGTCGGCGGCGTGGCGCTCCCGCAGGGCCGCGTCGAGTTCCTCGAGGAGATCCCCTTCCGCGTCACGCTCCTCCGCCCCGTCTCCACGGCGCACGTGATCATCACGCGCGACGCGGGCGGGCAGGACGTCGTGGTCGAGCTCCCGCTCCACGACGACGGCCTGAACGGCGACAAGGTCGCGGGCGACGGGGAGTGGACCGCCGTCTGGACGCCCGACGTCAAGGGCGCCTTCTCGGTCGGCCTGCGCATCCTCTACGAGGACCAGGGAACGGTGGAGCGCCACGGCGCCTCGACGATCGAGGTCCAGTCGAGCCTCGCGAACACCGTGTCGCGCAACCTGCCGTGGATCGTCCTCGCGGGCCTCCTCGTCGTGCTGCTTGCGATCGCGGTCGTCGTCCAGCTCATGCGCTACGGCTACCTCTGAGGCGCCCCCCGACGAGACAGGCGTTAGATTCTTATGCGGGGCTCCGCCATGCACGCGCGACGGTGAAACCATGGCGAAGATCGTCCACGTCGTCGGTACCGGAACCATCGGCGAGCCCCTCGTCGGGCTCCTCTCCCGCCACCGCCGCGACCTCGGCATCGACGAGGTCACGTTCTACAAGCACTCGCCCCGCGCCACCGACCGCCCCATGATCGTGGCCCTCCGCCACGAGGGCGCCCGCCTCGCCGTCGCGGAGGACAAGAAGGCCGACTTCGAGAAGCTCGGCATCAAGGCCGACCTCACCGCGACGGAGGCGCTCGAGCGCGCGTCCATCGTCATCGACTGCACGCCCGAGGACTCGGGCCTCGAGAACAAGGAGACGAAGTACAAGGCGCTCGCGGCGAAGGACAAGACGAAGCGCTTCTTCGCGCAAGGCTCCGAAGAAGGCTTCGGCACGATGTTCGCCCTCGGCATCAACGACCAGGCCGTGAAGCGCGAGGAGCAGTTCTTCCAGGTCGTCTCGTGCAATACGCACAACATCAGCGTCCTCGTGAAGGCCCTGGGCCTCGAGGGCGAGCGCGTGAGGCTCAAGGAGGGCCGGTTCGTCGCGATCCGCCGCGCGGGCGACGTCGGCGACGTCAAGTTCATCCAGGCCCCGAAGGTCGAGAAGCACAAGGAGGCGAACGGCACGCACCATGCGACCGACGTCGTGAACCTCTACAAGACGATCAACGTCGACCTCGACCTCTACTCGTCGGCGATGAAGCTGAACACGCCGTACATGCACACGCTCTGGTTCAACCTCCGTCTCGACGAGCCGACGACGAAGGACAAGATCATGGCGAAGCTCGCGGGCTACAAGTACATCGGTCTCACGGAGAAGGACGCGACGAACACGGTGTTCGCCTTCGCCCGCGAGCACGGTCCCTACGGCCGCATCCTGAACCAGACGGTCGTGAGCGTGCCCTCCGTGGCAGTCCACCCGAACGGACGCGAGGTCACGGGCTTCGCCTTCACGCCGCAGGACGGCAACGTCCTCCTGTCGAACATCGCCCTTGCGACGCGCATGCTCTACCCGGACGACTGGGAGAAGCGCATGGCCGCGTTCGACCCGTACCTGCTGAAGGAGTGGTGAGGGCCGGGGCGTTACAGCGGTGCACTCCGTGACATGAGTTTCACACCGAGGCCTCGCCTGCGGGCGAGGCCTCGGCTCATGTCCGCCCGACCTGCGGGTCGGGCACGCCGCAGCGTTCCGCAGAACGCAAGGCGAAGACGTTCCGCAGAACGTCGCCGCCGCGGCGGTTGCGACCGCCGCGGATCACTCCGTGCCAGAGGAGGGGCGCTGCGCGCGCCCCTCCTCTGGACTCCGTCCCCAGCGCCAGGGGGCTGCCGCCCCCTGGACCCCCATCGAGACCCACGTTATCCTCTCGAACAGCGGTAGCGCTTCACGCCCCCTCGTCGCGTGCGGGTCGCGCAGGCGGGGCTGCCTGATTCAAATCTCACCGCCCGACGCGGCGCGGGGTCGCGGCCGCGGCGTCGCGCAGGTAGCGCGCGACCGTCAGGACGAAGGCCGCGGCGAAGGCGCCGAGGCACCAGAGCAGTCCCGCCGCGCCGAGGAGCCCTTCCTCGAGGCTGCGCGGGGACGAGAACGCCGCGGCCCACACGACGGCGATGAGGCCCGGGACCGCGAGGGCGCCCCACGTGAGGCCGACGCGTCTCCAGAAGAGGCGGCCGTCGTCGAGCAACGCCACCGCATCCGCCCTCACCCGTCATGAAGCCGTCGCTCGGGGAATCCTTATGGGCCGCCGGGGGCTCGCCCGCGCGTGGCGGGCCTGGATCGGGGACTTCCCTTCGCGCTCCTTGCGGCGTTTTTCGGAGGCACGATCCCGGTCGCGGGCGCGATCGCCCTCCGCGTCGCCGAGCCGTGGACGCTCACGGCCGCCCGCTTCGCGGGCGCCGCGCTCGTCCTCCTCGCCGTCCTCGTCGCCCTCGGACGCGCGCGCTCCGTCGTCGAGCGCGCCCGCGCCGACGCCGCGACGATCGGCCTCGCGGCCGTCGCGCTCGCGACGAACTACGTCACCTTCCTCTGGGGCCTCGATCTCGTGGGCCCCGTCGCCGCGCAGATCCTCTTCCAGACGGCGGGCGTCTTCCTCGCGCTCTGGGGCGCGCTCTTCTTTGCCGAGCGTTGGACGACGCGGCGGCTTGCGGGCTTCGCGGCCGCGGTCGTCGGGGCGGCAATCGTCGCCTGGAACGGACGCTCCCTCGGCGCCTTCGCGACCGAGGCTTCGGGCCTTGCGGGCGCCCTCGTGATCGTGCTGAGCGCCCTCGCGTGGAGCGGCTACGCGCTCGCGCAGAAGCGGCTCGGCGGCGCGGGGAGCCTCCCCGTGCTCGCGCTCGTGCTCCTCTCCGGTGCGATCATGACCGGCGCGGGCGCGCTCGTCGAGGGCGTCGCGCTCGCGCCCGGCGTCGAGACGGTCGCCGTCCTCTACCTCGTGCTCGCGACCGTCGGACTCTACGGCTCGCTCGCCGTTGCGCTCGCGCGCGGCGAGGCCGCGACCGTCGCCGCGACCGGGACGCTCTCGCCCGCGGTCACGGTCGTGCTCACGGTCGCCCTCGGGCTCGGCGGAGTGTCCGTCCACGCCCTCGCGGGCGGCGCGCTCGTCGTCGCGGGCGTCGCCGTCGTGGCGCTCGCCCCGCGCGCAAAGCCGCTCGCGGAGCCGCCGCGCGCGGTCGAGGTCGCGCGCCGGTGAGCCTCAGCTCGGCGGGGCCGGCGTCGCGGGCGCGGGCGCGAGCGGCGAAGGCGTCACGATGCCGTTCGAGAGGTGCGTCGTCGCGGCGCGGCGGCGCGCCTCGACGAGGGCGCGCGGGAGGAACGTGACGGCGTCGGCGGCAAGGAGGCCGTCGCCGAGCGTGAGCGCGGCGAGGTCGAAGGCGAACGCGCCGAGGTGGGCCGCCGCGGAGGAGGCTTCGTAGGCGGGGACGCCGCGCGCGAGGAGCGCGAGGGTCGCGCCTTCCACGACGCAGTGGTGGCCGGTCTTCGCCGCGTACGCGCTCGCGAGGCCCGCGACGTGGTGGCGCTTCGCGTCGGCGACGACGGCGCGCGGCCCCTCGACGAGGAGGGTTGTCTGGAGGCGCTGCGCCTCCGCGTTCGCGAGGGCGACGAGGTCGTCCATCGTCTTCGGCGTCTCCTTGCCGGCGCCGTGCGCGAGCGCCCGGGCCGAGAGCGCGATGACGGCGGCGCGGCCCTTCACGAGGTCCTCGTGGCCGTGGAGCGCGGGCGTCACGTCGCCGTTCACGATGATGGGGACGTCCAGCTCGGAGATGAGCGCGCGCACCGCGCGCACCGTCTCGTCGCGCGTCCCGAGGCCGCCGCCGATGAGGACCGCGTCCGCGACTTCGGCCTCCTCGACGACGAGCTCGACGTCGAGGCCCGAGAACACGGGGCCCGCGAGGGACACCGTCTCGGCCTCGGCGACGTGCGCGCGCACGCTCTCGGCCGCGCCGGGCGGCGCGAGGACCGTGACGGCGTCCGCGCCGGCGCGAAGCGTCGCCGCCGCGGAGAGCACGGCGGGCGCCGTCGCGCGGTCGCTTCCCGCAAGCACGAGCGCGTGACCGCCCGTGAAGGGCGTGAAGTCCGGCGTTCGCTCGGGATAGAGCTTCGTGAGGTCGAAGGGCAGGGTGCCTCCCATCGCCCCCGCACTCGGGACGGTGCGCCTAAGTTTTTCGTTTTCTCCCGGTCCCCTTCCTTTGGAACAGGTCCCCGATCGCGCGCGGCACCTCGTCGAGCGCTCGGGAGACGACGGCGCCTTCGCCGAGCGCGCGTCCCGCGCGCTCCCCCGCGCGGCCCACGATCGCGGCCGCGTGCCGCCCCGCGTCGAACGGCGCGAGGCCGCGCGCGAGGAGCGCGCCCGCGACCCCCGCAAGGAGGTCGCCCCAGCCGCCCTTCGTCATGAGGGGCGACCCGTACGGATCGACCGCGACGCGGCGCCCGTCGGAGACGACGTCCCGCGCGCCCTTGAGGAGGACGGTCGCGTGGAGGCGCCGCGCCGCGCGCCGCACCGCCTCCTTTCTCGCCGCAAGCGGCCGGTCCGCGACGCGATCGCCCGCAAGCGCCTCGAACTCGCCGCCGTGGGGTGTGAGGAGCGCGCGACGGCCGGCGATCGCGCCGGGATCCTTCGCGAGGGCCCGGAGCGCCTCCGCGTCGAGGACGAGCGGAACCTCGAGGGCGGCGACGAGCGCGAGGATCCCGCGGTGGGCGGCGGGCGTTCGCTCGACGCCCGCGCCGACGACGGCCGCGTCGAACCGATCGGCGAGCGCGAGGACGGCGCGCCGCGCGGCCGCATCGGGGTGCGATGCCTCGAAGGGGACCGTGATGAGGTCGGGATTGCCGCACGCGGCGAGGTCGGCGGCGCGGCGCGGCGCCGCGACCGTGACGAGGTCCGCGCCGGCGGCGAGGGCGCCCTTCGCGTTGAAGACGAGACAGCCGTGGAAGACGGGGCTTCCGCCGACGACGAGGACGTGCCCGAAGTCGCCCTTGCGGGCGTCGGTCGGGCGCCGCGGGTAGGGGTTCACGCGGCGGGAAGGAGACGGAGCGGGATCAAGCCTCTCTCGGGGCGGGGAGCTCGACGCCGTACCAGGCGAGGAACTCGAGCGACCAGTCCGGCTCTCCGGGACGGGGGATCACGCGATCACCGCGCCCGGGTGGCCTTGAGGAGGGCGCTCACGGCGTCGCGCGGGGCGCCGCTCTCCTCGCGCGCGCGGGGGGTCGCGGTCAGGCCGAGGGCGAGGCGGTCCTCCGGGGCGAGGTCGTCGAGACGGCGGACGACCGGGCTCCGGACGGCGGCGTCGAGGACCTCCCATTCGAGGTCGTAGGCGGGCTCGGCGCGGCCGAGGTGGCTCAGCGGGTTCGTCTTCACGGGTTTCGCAGCCAAGCGGATCCCTCGGCCGCCGAGACGCGGGGGCCTGCATGAATTTTACTCCTATTCACGACGGCGAGTGACGATGTGGCACGGCGCCGTGACCACCCCCTGCGGGAGTTCGACGCTGTGCCAGATACAATAGGAAAGTGTCTTGTTCCCGGGGACACAGGATAGCTCATGGCCTCCCCGCCGGAGCCGTCCCCGACCCACCGGAGCGCCTGCGTCCGGGTGGGTCGCGACCTCGCGACGTACCTCGAGGCCGGCCCCTCGAAGGCGCGCGAGGCCGTCGTCCTCCTCCACGGCTTCGGCGCCTGGGCCGAGGTGACCTGGACGCCGACGCTTGCGGCGCTCGCCCCGGACCACCGCGTCCTCGCGCCCGACATGCTCGGCTTCGGCCTCACCTCGAAGCCGGACCCGAGCCTCCTCGAGGGCGACGACGCGACCTCCGTCGAGGTCGCGTTCCTCGAGCGGTTCCTCGACGCGGTCGGCGTGGAGCGCGCCACGCTCGTGGGCGCGAGCTTCGGCGGCGCCCTCGCGCTGCGCCTCGCGCGGGCGGCCGGCGACCGCGTGGACCGTCTCGTCCTCGTCGGATCCATGGGCCTGGGTCGCGCGATCCATCCGCTCTACCGCGCGCTCGGGTCGCCCCTGCTCGGAGAGCGCCTCTCGAGCGTGGATCGCGCCGGCGTCGAGAGGCTCTGGAAGCTCGCGGTCGACGACCCCGCGCGCGTGACGCCGGCGCTCCTCGACCGCCACCTGGAGCTTCTCTCGGAGCCGGGCGCGCTCGTCGCGATCGAGGCCCTGCGCCTCGAGGTGGACGCGCTCGGCCAACGCCACCCGCAGACGCGGGCCCTCCCCTTCGTGCCCCAGCCGACGCTTCTCGTGTGGGGCGCGCGCGACCGCGTCTTTCCCCTTCGCCACGCCTTCCGCGCGGCGCGCCGGATGCCGCGCGCGGCCGTCGCCGTCGTCCCCGGCTGCGGCCACCTTCCGCCCATCGAGCGGCCCGACCGCTTCAACGCGATCCTCGCCGACTTCCTCGCGCGCGGGCTTCCGCCCCCGAAACCGCCCGCGCCGCGCCCCGCCGAAACCCCGCGCGGACGGCCCAAAGCCTTTTCAAGCGGACCCGCCTAGGCGACGCCGTGAGCCGCTTCCCGGAGAAGGGGCGTCCCGCCGAGGACGTCCTCGCGGAGGTCGCGCGGGAACGCGGCCGCGACGTCTCCTTCGCCTCGGGCCGCATCCTGGGAAGCATGTGCACGGCGCCGCACCCCGTCGCGCGGGAGGCCTATCTCCGGTTCCTCGAGACGAACCTCGGCGACCCCGCGCTCTTCCCCGGCGCGCACGCGCTCGAAGCGCGCGCGCTCGCGGCCCTCGGCGACCTCGTCGCGGCGCCGCCCGCCGCCCTCGGCGCCTTCGTTTCGGGCGGGTCCGAAGGCAACTTCACGGCGCTGCGCATCGCCGCGCGCCGCGCGGCGGGCCGCCGCGAGATCGTCCTTCCGGAATCGGCCCACTTCTCGTTCGACAAGGCGTGCGATTACCTGGGCCTCGTGCCGCGCCACGCGCGCGTCGGGCCCGACTTCAAGGTCGACGTGGACGACGTGCGTCGGCTCGCGGGCCCCCGGACGGCCGCGATCGTCGCCCTCGCAGGATCGACGGAGCACGGCGTCGTGGACGACGTCCCCGCGCTTGCGGAGGTCGCGCGCGCGACGGGGGCGGCGCTCCACGTGGACGCGGCCTACGGCGGCTTCGTCGTCCCGTTCCTCAAGCGTCTCGGCCACGCGCTTCCCGACTTCGACTTCTCGGTCGAGGGCGTGACAACGATCGCGCTCGATCCCCACAAGATGGGCCTCGCGCCCATCCCGTCCGGCGTCGTCTTCGCGCGCGACGCGGCCGACTTCCGCCGCGTCTCCACGCCCTCCCCGTACGTGAGCGTCGAGCGCCAGCCCACCCTCGCGGGCACGCGGCCCGGCGCGGCCGCCGCCGCGACGTGGGCCGTCATCGAGCACCTCGGCGTCGCGGGCTACACGGACGTGGTGAAGCGCGCGTGGGAGACCGCGGAGCACCTCGTGAGGCGCCTTGCGGAGCGCGACCTTGCGATCGCCCGCGCCCCGGAAACGCCCATCGTCGTCGTCCCCGTCGCGGACCCCGTCGCCGTGCGGGCGCGCCTGCGCGAGCGCGGATGGTACGTGAACCTCGCGCCGCTCACCCGCGGCGTCAAGATCGTCTGCATGCCGCACGTCACGCGCGAGGCCGTGGACGCCTTCGTCCCCGACCTCGCGGACGTCGTCCGGGAGGTGGGATGACGGGCGAGAAGCTGCGCGCGTCGCTCGCCGAGGCGCCCGTCGTGCGCTTCGGGGACTACCCGTACTTCATCCATCCGCTCACCGACGGCATCCCCGCGCTCGACCCCGCGGTCCTCGCCGAGGTCGTCGCCGAGATCGTCGCGATCGCGGACCTCGACGTCGACAAGATCGTCACCGTCGAGGCAATGGGGATCCCGCTCGGCACCGCGCTCTCGCTCGCGACGGGCATCCCCATGACCGTCATCCGCAAGCGCCGCTACGGGCTCCCGGGCGAGATGACGCTCGACCAGACGACGGGCTACGGCAAGGGCGCGCTCCACATCAACGGTCTCGCGCGCGGCGACCGGGTCCTCTTCGTCGACGACGTCATCAGCACCGGCGGGACCCTCGCCCCCGTGCTCGCCGCCCTGAGCGCCCATGGGGTCATGGTGAAGGACGTCGTCATCGTCTTCGAGAAGGGCGAGGGCCGGGCCCTCGTCGAGAAGGCCACGGGCCGCCCGATCAAGAGCCTCCAGCGCATCGCGGTCGCGGGCGACCGCGTCGTCCCCCTCTGATGGTGAACACCCTGTCGCGCACGAATCCCGACTCCCCCCTCGAAACGCCCGCCGCGCCGAGCGTGTTCTCGAGCTACGACCTCGACCTTGCGGGCACGCTCGCGAAGCTCCGCGCTTGGCCGGACCTGAAGACCGTCGGGCTCCAGTTCCCCGACGGCCTGCGCGATTACGCGGCCGAGATCGCCCAACGCTTCGAGGGCGAGCTTCCGGGCGTCGCGGTCGTCGTGAACGCCGACCCGAGCTACGGCGCGTGCGACCTCGCGCTCAACATGCAGAAGTGGGTGGACGTGCTCGTCCACTTCGGCCACACGGAGATGCCCTCCATCAACCATCTGCACACGATGCCCGTCATCTTCGTGCCCGCGCGGCATCGCGCGGACGTCTCGGCCGTGACCGTCAAGGCCGCGGGCGAGCTGCCGGGTCGCCGCGTGGGGCTCCTCACCACGGCGCAGCACGCGCATCAGCTCAAGGAGGCCGCGGAAGCGCTGCGGAAGGCCGGCTTCGAACCCGTCGTCGGCGTCGGCGACAACCGCGTCGCGGGCGCCGCCCAGCTTCTCGGCTGCAACTTCACCGCGGGGACGAGCGTCGAGCCCCTCGTCGATGGCTTCGTCTACATCGGGTCCGGCGACTTCCACCCGATCGCGATCGCGTTTGGCACGAAGAAGCCGGTCGTCCTCGCGGATCCCTACACGAACGAGGTGCGCGACCTCGGCGGCAAGATGGACCTCCTCCTGCGGCAGCGGCACGCGGCGATCGCCCGCGCCCGCGACGCGAAGTCGGTCGGCATCCTCGTGTCGCTGCGCGTCGGGCAGGAGCGGATGCTCCTCGCGAAGGGTCTGAAGCGGCTCCTCGAGCAGTCGGGGCGGCGCGCGACCATCATCGCGCTCGACTTCTTCTCGTGGGACAATCTCCAGTACTTCCGCCACCTCGACGCGCTCGTGAACACGGGGTGCCCGCGCGTGACGACGGACGACTACGCGCGCTATCCGATGCCGATGCTCACGCCCCAGGAGCTGGAGATCGTGCTCGGCCGCCGATCGTGGGAGGATTACGCCTTCGACGAGTTCAAGGGGACGAAGCCCGCCCCGAAGGGCAGGGCCCGCGTCGCGGACGTGTGATCACGGCGCGGGCGGCGCTTCGTCGCTTCCCGGCGCCGCGGCGGCCGCGTCCTTCTTCGCCTTCTTCTCGTGGAGGGGGCGGAGGATCGAGTCCGGCCGCATCTGCTTGAGCTTCATCGAGCAGACGTCGCAGATCGCCATCGGGTGCTTGTCGTGCTCGTCGTCGAGAAAGAGGAGCGTCGCCGTGCGCTTGTTGCGGTGCTGGGACGGCTGGAACTCGCAGTATCGGATGGGCACGGCCCCTCGAAAGGGGACTTCCCACTTGAGCCTATGCGCGCTCGCCCGGCCGCTTCGGCGCGGGGAGGAGCCACTCGGCCGCCGAAAGCCCGATCACCATCGCCACGAAGCCGACCGCGACGAGGATGGGCCCCGATCCGGGGGGGACCGAGATGTCGGGAACGAGGCCCGAGACCCCGAGGACGACGAGCGCGAGGCCGAGGACCATGAGGCCCTCCGGCCAGTGTTCGCGGAGCATGCTTGAAAGCTCGCGGCGCACCCGGGAAGGACCTTGTGGCCGGTTACCAGCGGTGGTAGGCCGGGTGGCCCGGCTTCACGGCGACGAAGACGCCGCGCAGGGTGGCGGTCACCTCGTCGCCGGGGCCGAGCGTGCCTTCGACGACGACGCGGTCGCCCGCGATCTCGACGGGGCGCGCGCGGAGCGTGACCTCGCGCATCGGCGTCGGACGACGCATTTTGATCGTGAACTCGGCCGTCACGGTGGGCGGCGGCGCGTCCGACTTCCGGTCCCTCATGAGCGCCATCGCCGCGGTCCAGTTCCCGTGGCAGTCGAGAAGCGCGCCGACGATGCCGCCGTTCATCACGTTCTCGAACGCCTCGTGGTGGGGTTCGGGCGTGAAGCGGGCGACGAGCGAACCGTCGCCGGCCTCCTCGCTCCGGATTCGGAGGCCTTTCGGGTTCGCGGGGCCGCAGCCGAAGCAGCGGTTGTTCGGCGCGTAGATGTCCTGGACGCCCGTCACGCGGCGCCATCGCGCCGACGGGGCTTGAACCTCACCCCGATTCGCCCGTGAGGGCGCCGGGCGCGAGGGTGAGGCCCATGCCGGCCCACACGAGGGCGCCGAGGATGAGGAAGAGGTGCGCGTTCAGCGCAAGGATGGCGACGAGGACGGCGAGCGCGGGGAGGAGGACGAAGACCGCAAGGAAGGTCCAGGGGGTCGAGGGGGCCATGGCGAGGCCGCATGGGCCCTCCCCCCCTTCAAGGTTGGCGGAGGAGGTAGCTCACGCGGTCGGCGTCGGCGCCCTTGGACTCCCGCCCGAGGATCTCCATGCGGCCGACCTCGCCCGTCCGCATGACGTGCGTTCCCGCGCAGGGGCACACGTCCACGACGTCCCCCTCCGCGGGGTCGATCACCTCGACGACCCGCAGGCGCTTCACGCTCGCGGGAACGAGGCTGAGGAGCGCGCGATCGCCCGATCGGCGTTCGAGCGCGGTCCGGTCCTCTTCGTAGATACGGATGGGGAGGTCCTTCGCGAAGACCGCGTTCACGGCGTTCTCGAGATCCTTGAGCGCGGAGGCGTCGAACCGCGTCGCGAAGTCCACGCGCGAGCCTTCCGCGCCGATCTGGTTCCCGACGGTGCCCACGCGGCGCGTTTTCCAGACCATCGCGCTCAGGATATGCTGACTCGTGTGGTTGCGCATGTGCTTGTGGCGCAGGTCCCAGTCGATCTCGCCTCGAACGAGCGTTCCCGGCGGCGGACGCTCGCCTTCGAGGACGTGCTTCACGGCGCCGCGCTTCGTGACGGAGACGACGCGGGCCTCGCCGCCGTCCCAGGTGAGAAGGCCGCGGTCCGAGGGCTGCCCGCCGCCTTCCGCGTAGAAGGCGGTGCGGTCGAGGAGGATCCAGTCGTCGAGGACCTTCTGCACGCGCGCCTCGAACGTCCGCAGATAATTCGGGTTCGTCCCGGGGGCGTCCCCCCGGAGCGGGTCCCACGCGGGCATCCAGAGAAGATCCGTCACGCGGGCCCAACCGGCCTCCGGGGGAAAAGACCTTCGCGCGCCGACGGACCGGCATAAGCCTGTCGAGGATTCCCGTGGGGAACGATGGACGGGTCCCGATTGCGTCACGGCCTTGTCGGACCCCCGCGCATCGAGGGCTCAGGTGACCCCATGAAGGCCAACCGCCTTTCCAAGCACAGCAACATGAACGACCGCGGCGAGGTGGGCGTCGGTACGCTCATCGTCTTCATCGCCATGGTTCTCGTCGCCGCCGTCGCGGCCGCCGTTCTCATCAACACGAGCGGCGTCCTGCAGCAGCGCGCCTCGCAGACCGGCAAGGCCGCGACCCAGGAGGTTTCGAGCAACCTCAAGGTCGTCGGTATCTACGGCATCCGCAACGGCACGGCGTCCACGGACGACCTCTACCAGCTCAAGTTCAACGTCGAGCTCTCGGCCGGCGCGCCCCCGCTCGACGTCCAGAAGGTCGTCATGCGCTACTCGGACGGTGTCCGCGTTCGCGAGTACGACTACTCGGGCACGCCCATCTGGACCGCGACGTGGCTCCGCGACGTCACGGGCACGGGCGCGACGAACAAGGTCATGAGCGCGGGCGACCTCGTCGAGTTCGCGATCGACGTCCCCGTCGAGATCGCCGAGCGCAAGACGGTCCAGGTGCTCTTCATCCCCGAATCGGGCGCCTCGATCCCGGCGGACTTCACGACGCCGCCCACGTACGGCACCGAGACCACGGTCTCGCTCCGCTGAACGTGAAGCACCCGGGGCGGGCCCCTGCCCGCCCCCTTTCCTTTTCCAACGCAAAAGGCTGAAGCGGGAGCGGTCCATCCCCCCGCATGCAGCGTCACGCTCCCGCCGACATCCTCCGAGAGGCGGGCCTCGTCCCCGACGCCTCGGGCGTCCTCGACGGCTCCACCGACGGTCGCGCCTGGTTCGGTTCCGGCCGCCTCCTCGACGTCCGTTCCCCGATCGACGGCGCGATCGTCGCGCGCGTGCGCCAGGCGTCCGAGGAGGACTACGAGCGCGTGGTCCGCGCCGCCGAGGAGGCGTTCGCGAAGTGGAGCCTCGTTCCCGCGCCGAAGCGCGGCGAAATCGTCCGCGAGATCGCGATCGAGCTGCGGGCGCGCAAGGAGGCGCTCGGCCGTCTCGTCACGCTCGAGATGGGCAAGATCCTCCAGGAAGGTCTCGGCGAGGTCCAGGAGATGATCGACATCGCCGACTTCGCGGTCGGCCTCTCCCGACAGCTCTACGGGAACACCATGCATTCCGAGCGGCCCGGCCACCGCATGTACGAGCAATGGCACCCGCTCGGGCTCGTGGGCGTCGTGACCGCGTTCAACTTCCCGGTCGCCGTCTGGAGCTGGAACGCCTTCATCGCCGCCGTCTGCGGAGACGTGTGCATCTGGAAGCCGTCGAGCAAGACGCCCCTCACCGCGATCGCGGTCTCGCGCATCGCGAACGAGGTTGCCGCGCGCCACGGCCACCCGGGCATCTTCGTCACGCTCGTCGGACCGGGATCGGTCGTGGGCGACCGCCTCGCGAAGGACCGCCGCGTGCCCCTCGTCTCCGCGACCGGCTCGTGCGCGATGGGCTACCGGCTCGCCGCGACCGTGGGCGAGCGCCTGGGTCGGACGATCCTCGAGCTCGGCGGCAACAACGCGATCATCGTCACGAAGGACGCCGACCTCGACCTCGCGGCGCGCGCGATCGTCTTCGGCGCGGTCGGCACCGCGGGCCAACGCTGCACGACGACGCGCCGCATCATCGTTCACGACTCGGTCGCCGACCTGCTCCGGGACCGCCTCGCGCGGGCCTACGGTCAGGTCCGCATCGGCAATCCGCTCGACCCCGCGACGCACATGGGCCCTCTCGTCGACGAGGACGCGGTGACGGAGATGATGTCCGCGCTCGAGACCGCAAAGAAGCAGGGCGGCCGCCTCGTGGCCGGCGGCAAGCGCCGCGAGGACCTGGGCGCGACCTACGTCGAGCCTGCGATCGTCGAGGCGAAACCGGACATGGACATCGTCGCGATCGAGACCTTCGCGCCGATCCTCTATCTCATGCGATTCGAGGGCGGCGTGGAGGAGGCGATCCGCATCCAGAACGCGGTCCCGCAGGGCCTCTCGAGCGCGATCTTCACGCGCAATCTCCTCGAAGCCGAGCGCTTCCTCGCGGCGAACGGGTCGGATTGCGGCATCGCGAACGTGAACATCGGGACGAGCGGCGCAGAGATCGGCGGCGCCTTCGGCGGCGAGAAGGAGACGGGCGGCGGCCGGGAAGCGGGAAGCGATTCCTGGAAGCAGTACATGCGTCGGCAGACGTGCACGATCAACTACTCGAAGGAACTGCCGCTCGCGCAGGGCATCCGCTTCGACGTGGTCTGATCAAAGCGCGAGGGCCGCGAGCGCCGCGACGAAGGCGAGCGTCGTCGCGAGGTTCGCGAGCGCCGAAAGCCCGTGGGCCCGACGGAATGCGTCGGTCCCCCGCTCGGCCGCGCGCGTCCGCGCGAGGAGCACGAAGCGGTTGACCGCGGCGGCCGCGCCCGCGACCACGACGAGCGGGCCCGCGAGCGTCGAAGCGCCGCCCCCGACCGCGTTCGCGAGGGCAAGGGCCACGAGCGCGGCCGCCGCGGCGAGGGTCTGTGATTCGAAATATCGCGGGAACACGGCCGCGACGGCCGCCCCGACGGCTTCGCGCGGAAGCCTGCGGAAGAGCGCGGGCGTCGCGACGGCGGTCCAGAAGAGGCTCGCGCCGGCGCCGTAGGCGAGCGCGAGGGTCGCGGCGGCGTGGTACACGGTCATCGCGCGTCGCGAGGAGGCGCGAGGCCGTCAAGGTTTCGGGCGAGGTCCGCGTGGACGGCCCGGGCGAGGTCGAGCCGCGCGAGACGATCGCGGAGATCGTCGCGCGCGCGGGGACCGACCGCAGATCGCCACGCGACGGGAGGATCATATGCAACGTCGTCGAGCACGAGCCCCTCGGGCGCCGCGAGGCCGAGGTCGAGGTCGCGCCTCCCGGCGAGCGCCTCGCGGACGGCGCCGGCCTCGATCTCGTCGCGGGCGACGGCGCGGGCGGCCGCCACCATGCGGCGGACCTGGTTCCACAGGAAGGACGGCGCGACGAACGTCGCAACGACGAAGGAACCATCGGAGACCGCGCGCGCCTCGCGGAGGTCGCGCACAGGATCGACGCCGGGTTCGAGGCGCGCGAAGGAGGTGAAATCGTGCCGCCCCATGAAAACGGAGAGCGCCTCGGCGAAGCGCTCGACGTCGAGGCCCGCGGCCGGAAGGTGGTAACGGTATCGTCGCGCGACGGCGCTGCGGGGATGGAACGCGTCGTCGACGGCGGCCGCCTCCAGGATCCAGAGGTCGCGCGCGTTCGCCGTCACGGCCCGCGCGAGTTCCACGGGCTCGAGCGCCGCGTCGACGGCGCACACGTTCGCGCGCGCCGAGACGCCGGCGTCCGTGCGGCTAGCCATCTGGAAGCGCGACGAGCGCGGATCCGCGACCGCGCCGACGGCCGAAAGCGCCGCGAGAATCTCCCCCTCGACGGTGCGCAGGGACGGCTGGCGCTGGCTGCCATGGAAGGCCGAGCCGTCGTAGGCGACGCGGAGCGCGACGCGGGGCACGCGCGGCCACCGGGGTCGCATCCCTTAAAGCCCGCGCCGCGGATCGAGCGGCGTGGACGCCGACCGTGACGCGATCGCGGCCGCCCTGCGCGACCTCGTGCGGGCGCATCTTGAGGCCCTCGGGCGCTTCCCGCGCGACGGACCCGAGCGCGCCCGCGCCCTCGTCGACGGTCTCGAGCGGGGCCTCGCGGACGCCGCGCTCGCCGTCGGAGCCTCCGACGCGCCGCCGCTTGCCGATGGCGAGGCGATCGCCGGCGCGCTTCGCCGCGGGATCGACCGCGATGCGTGGGCGCGCGCCCTCGTCGCGGAATCGGTCGCAGACGCCTCGGGCGCCGCCTTCGCGACGAGACAGGCGCTCGCCTCGCCCGCTTGGCGGACGGCCTCGGCCGCCGAGGCCGCCGTCGAGGCCACGCGCGCGCTCGTCCGGCTCGAGGATGCCGCGACGCGCGCGCTCGACGCCGTCGCGCGATGGGCAGGGGAATCGCCGGCGCGCGTCCGCGCGACGACGCCGCTCGTCGCGAACGCGCTCGCGATGGGCGCGCACGAGGCGGCCCGCGACCTCGTCCGCGCCGCGCTCGCGGACGCGGGCGCCCGGGACGGTCCGGTCGCGCGGGCGCTTGACCTCGCCCGCGACCCCGTCGCCCTCGCCCGATGCGCCCTCCATGCGGACCTCCTCCGCGCGCGCCTACGGTGATCCCGAAGCGCTTATCCCGCGCGCGCCCCTTCGCCGGAGCGTGGCGAAGCCGTTCGTCCTCGTGAACTACAAGATCTACCGCGAATCCACGGGGAGGCGCGCGCTCGACCTGACGCGCGCCCTCGCCTCGGCCGCGGCGGGCGCGCGCGCCGACGTCGCCGTCGCCGTCCAGGCCGCCGACATCCGGCTCGTCGCGGGCGCGACCCCCCTTCCCGTGTGGGCGCAGCACGCGGACGGCGCGAAGCCCGGCGTCGGCACGGGCGCGGCGCTCGCCGAGGCGCTCGCCGAGGCGGGCGCGCGCGGAAGCCTCGTGAACCACGCGGAGCGGAAGCTCACGCTCGCGGAGATCGCGACCGCGGTCGCGCGACTCAAGGAAGCCGGCCTCGCGTCCGTGGTCTGCACGAGCGACCCCGCGACGACCGCGGCGGCGGCGGCCCTCGAGCCGGGCTGGGTCGCGTTCGAGCCCCCCGAGCTCATCGGCGGGGACGTATCCGTCACGACGGCCGACCCCGCGATCGTGCGCGCGAGCGTGGAGGCGGCGAAACGCGTGGCGCCCGACGTCCCCGTCCTCTGCGGCGCCGGAGTCAAGACCGGCGAGGATCTCCGCGCCGCGCTCGCGCTCGGCTGCGATGGCGTGCTTCTCGCGTCGGGCATCGTGAAAGCGGCCGACCCCGCGAAGGCGCTTGCGGGCCTCCTTTCGGGCCTCTCCTGATCGACGTCGCCGTCGCAAGCCGCAAGGCAGCCCCAAAGCGAAGGCGTACGATGGCGAAGCGAACGCTCGACGAACGGGCGCTCGACGACCGCGTGGCGATCGCCGAGCTGAATCGTCTCATCGAGAGGGAGGCGAACGCCGTCGCGCTCCTCGACGTCGCCTGCGCGGTCCTGGGGGGCGAAGCGCGGGTCGAGGCCCTCGAAGCCTTCCGCTCGGACCACGAGAGACACGCCGACCGCCTCGCGGCGGCCGCGCGGGCCGTCGGCGGGGCGACCTTCCAACCCTCGGGCCCCACGGCCCTCGGTCGCTTCGAAGCCATCGCG
This sequence comes from Candidatus Thermoplasmatota archaeon, assembly GCA_035540375.1. NCBI lineage: Archaea > Methanobacteriati > Thermoplasmatota > Thermoplasmatota archaeon. The sequence goes on along the minus strand of DATLGO010000096.1, from coordinate 35,848 downwards.
CTTCTGGGGGAGATGGACACCGCGGGCGTGCTCCGCGCCCTCGTCGTGCACGAGCGCCTCGCGCTCGCCGCGTACGAGCGCCGGCTCGAGGCCGAGTTTCCCGCGGAGGCGAGAGACGCGCTCGAGGAGGCCGCCGACGACGAGCGGCGGCATCTCGAATGGGTCCGCGAGGCGGCGGACGACGCGTCGGCCCTCGCCGTCGCCTCGGCCGCGGCGCCGAAGCCTTGATGACGGGGTCGGACGACTCCGCTCCATGCAGGACCGCCGCATCCTCCAGGTGGCGCTCGACGTGTACAACGCGCACCGCGCGCTCGAGATCGCGCGCGAGGCCGTTCTTGGCGGCGTCGACTGGATCGAGGCGGGAACGCCGCTCATCAAGAGCGAGGGGCTCGACGCGGTGCGCGAGCTCAAGCGAGCCTTCCCGGATCGTCTCATCGTGGCCGACATGAAGATCATGGACACGGGCGGCCTCGAGACGGAGATGGCCATCAAGGCCGGCGCGTCGATCGTCACGATCCTCGGCGCGGCTGACGACGGCACCGTCCGCGAAGGCGTCGAGGCCGCGCGCAAGTACGGCGGCAGGATCATGATCGACCTCATCGCGGTCGCCGACAAGCCGAAGCGAGCGAAGGAGGCGGAGGCGCTCGGCGTCGACTTCGTGGGCCTCCACGTGGGCGTCGACGAGCAGATGCAGGGCCGATCCCCCGTGCAGATGGTGAGGGATGTCCGCGCCGCGACCTCGCTTCCGATCGCGGTTGCGGGCGGCCTCACGAGCGAGACCCTCGCGCCGCTCATCGAGGCCGGCGCGAGCATCCTCGTCGTGGGCGGCGCGATCACGAAGGCCGCCGACGCGACGAACGCGACGCGGCGCCTGCGCGAGGCGGTCGACCACGTGAAGGTCGTCGCCAGCGAGGGCATGCGCAAGTTCGCGGCTTCGGACCTCCGCAAGGCCTTCGAGATCGCCTCGACGCCCAACGTCTCGGACGCGATGCACCGGGAAGGCGCGATGACGGGCCTGCGCCCCGTCACGCAGGGCCTCAAGGCGATCGGCCCGGCGGTGACGGTGCACACGATGGACGGCGACTGGGCGAAGCCCGTCGAAGCCATCGACGAGTGCCCCCCGGGCTCGGTGCTCGTGATCCAGGTGGACGGCACGAACAAGGCCGTCTGGGGCGAGCTCGCAAGCCACACCTCGAAGCTCAAGGGCGTCTCGGGCGTCGTGATCGACGGCGCGATCCGGGACGTGGACGAGATCCGCCGCATCGCGTTCCCCGCCTGGGCCGCCGTCGAGCGCCCGAACGCGGGCGACCCGAAGGGCTTCGGCGAGATTGGAACGGAGATCCTCGCGGGCGGTCAGCGCGTGCGCGCGGGCGACTGGATCGTCGCGGACGACAACGGCATCGTGGTCGTCCCGCGCGAGCGCGCGCAGGAGATCGCGAACCGCGCCGTTGACGTGAAGGAGCAGGAGGACCGGCTTCGCGCGGAGATCGAGCGCGGGAGCTCGCTCTCCAAGGTTTTGAAGCTCAGGAAGTGGGAGAAGATCGTGGGCTGAACTGGCTCGACTCGATGGGTCAACCTCGCTTGGCGGGCTCCTGCCTCGCGCGCGCCTTGGAACCTTGCGGCGCCACGTCGATTCGCCTCTCGTGCTTGCGACGGCTCACACCGAGGCGACGATCCGTTGTTCTACCGCAATGAGTACCTCGCGCGCTTCGCCCCACACGGCGACGACGCGCCCGTCCGGGAGGTGCGCGAAGTGCGCGAAGTCGGTGTTGCCGGCGCGGCCCGACGTTACATCGAGCTTCGGCACGAGCACCGCGCGCGTCGCGTCCGAGCCGTCGGGGAAGCCGCGCGCGAGCACGACCTGGTATTGGCGGGGCGCCGTTTCGAGATAGAGGAGCACGTCGAGGCGGCCGTCCGCGCGGGCAAGAACCCATGGTCCAGGCGCTCCGCGCTCATTGGCCTCCGTCCAACCTACGGGGGCACTCCATGTCGCACCGCCGTCGCGGGAGGTGGAGGTGGCCACCTGCCCGTTCGGGACGGAGACCCACGCGGCATGGACTGCGCCATCGCGCGCGCGGTCGAGGACCGGCAGCCAGTTGGCGGTCGCGTTGACGAGGCTCCGCGTGAACGTTTGGCCCCGGTCCGAGGAAGTGGCGACGACGAAACCCGTCGTGCGATCGAGGCTCGCGGCTCGCGGCGAGCAACGGAAGGCGATGTGGAGGCGGCCGGCCGGATCCACGACACCGGGGCCGTTCGCGCACGCAGCGTCCGGCTGGTCCGGCGCGACGGGCCGGAAGTCCCCGAACGTGCGCCCGCCATCGTCGGAGCGCGCGAGCATGACGCCGCCCACGGGCGATGGCGTGCCCACGGGTGAGGCGACGGCGAAGGCGGGCGATACGCGAGCATACCAGAGGTACACGGTCGCGTTCCCGTCCGCCGCCAACCATTGGCGATCCGAGCCGAGCGTCTGGCGTGGGGTGGCGCTCGCGAGCGAGAGATGCGTGTTCACCGGCCATGTCACGCCCGCATCCGCCGAGACGGCGACGTGGATGCCATGGAGAATCAGCGCGCGCGCATTGGGTTCGAAGGTCGTGACGAGGGCGTGGTAGTAGAGCTTCCCGGAGGCATCCACGTAGAGGGTGGCGTCGTTGTCGAAGCTCCCCGGCGGGGCGGGGGGCGGGATCGGCGGCCGTGGGCGCTTCTCGAAGGAGCGCCCCTCGTCGAGGGAGACACCGAGGCCGTCATTGCCGAGGACGATGAGGCGCCCCGCGCCGTCGACGGCGACGGTGGGTTCGCATGGCGCCGAGCGGCACGCGAGACCTGTGGGCAGCGTTACAAACTCGCCCATGGTCGGAGGCGGGGGCGGCGGCTGCGTCGCGGCGCCGGGGGCCTCACCCAGAAGACAGCCCGCGAGGAGGACGGCCACGCAAGGCACGACGGCGATCACGCGCATGATGTGCGAGGCAGGCGGATGGAAAATGAAACCTTTGTGGTGATGCCCTTGAGCGTCGGGCGCCGCACCTGCGTCCCCGCCCCGGCGAAGGTGCACCCGGCGAGCCCGTAAACTCGATTGTGCAGTCTGACGGCGACGGTGGGACCTACGGCGCCGGTCGCGCCGTATGACCTTCCGACGATCCGGGCCTATTTGAGCCGGATCGTCTCCAGGTTATACGGCGCTGAACGAGCCTGCGGGCTCGTTCGCACCCTCCAATTTTCCGACGATTCGCCTCTACTTGAGGCGAATCGTTTCCAAATTGTAGGGCGCCCACGTCTGGATGTGGTACTTCTTGTGGATGGACGACGCGAGGTCCACGCAGCGCGACTCCTCGCCGTGCATCGTGATGACCTTGTCGGGCTTCGGCGAGATGTTGTTCACGTAGTTCATGAGCTGCCGGCGGTCGGAGTGGCCCGAGAAGCCGTCGATGGTCTCGACGCCGCACTCGATGCGGAGGACGCGGCTCTTGCCGCCCTCGGCCATCGGGAGCTCGCCCATGCCCTGCTGGACGCGCTTGCCGAGCGTGCCCGCGGCCTGGAAACCGACGAACACGAGCGTGGAGCGGCGGTCGCCCGCCCACTCCTTGAAGTACTCCATGACGGGGCCGCCCGTCATCATGCCCGACGTCGCGAGGATGATGCAGGGCTCCTCGGAGGCGAGGATCTTGCGGCGCGTCTCCTGGGAGTCGACGCGGATGAAGATGTCCGAGAGGAGCGGGTTCTCGCCCTCGTGGAAGATCTGGTTGCGGAGCTGGTTGTTCAGGTACTCCGGGTACGCCGTGTGGATCGCGGTCGCTTCCCAGATCATGCCGTCGAGGTAGGTCGGGACGCGCGGGATGTCGCCGCGCTTCACGAGCTCCTCGATCACGATCATGACCTCCTGGCTGCGGCCGACCGCGAAGCACGGGATGATCGCGCGCCCCCCGCGGTTGATCGTGCGGGCGATGATCTCCTTGAGCTGCTCGGTCGCCTGCTGGCGGGTCGGCTGGAAGTCGTTGCGCCCGCCGTACGTGGCCTCCATGATGAGGGCCTCGAGGCGCGGGAACTTGTTGTTCGTGGGGTTGAAGAGCCACGTGCGCTCGTACTTCATGTCCGACGTGCAGCACACGTTGTAGAAGCCGTCGCCGATGTGGAAGTGCGAGACCGCGGATCCGAGGATGTGGCCCGAGTTCGAGAACGTGAGCTTCACGTCGGGCGCGATGTCGGTCGTGTCGCCGAAGTCGAGCGTGATCGCGTTCTGGACCCACTTGCGGATGTGGTCGGACTCGTACGGGGGCTTCTTGCCCTCCGCCGCGGCGATCTTGATGTAGTCCATCTGCAGGAGCACCGAGAGGTCGCGCGTCGGGGGCGTGCAGTACACGGGCCCGTCGTAGCCGTACTTGTAGAGGAGCGGGATGAGGCCGCAGTGATCCATGTGGGCGTGCGTGAGCACGACCGCATCGAGGCTCGAGAGGGGCCAGACCTCGCCGAGGTGCAGGTAGGGGGTCGCCTTGTCGTCGTTCGAGAAGTTGACGCCGCAGTCGATGAGGATCTTCGAGTCCTGCGTCTGCAGGAGGTGGCACGAGCGGCCGACCTCGCGGTAGCCGCCGAGGCTCGTCCAGCGGACCCACTGCTCCTCCTTCACGGAGCCGCGGTAGATGCGGCGGCCGACCTTGCGGAGGAAGTCCTTCCGATCGTCGGAGACCGTGCGCAGATAGTCGCGGATCTCCTTCACCGTCTTCGACGGGATGGGGGGCGTGCGCACGACGCGCGGCGCCCAGCCGATCTCCTTCTTGATGTCGTTGAGCGTGGAGCCGTGCCGACCGATGACGAGACCGGGCTTGCGGGCCTCGATGATGACCTCGCCGATGTCGGGCTCGAAATAGAGCTCCGTGATCTCCGCCTCGGCGGGAACGATGTCCCGCACGCGCTTCTCGGCCTTCTCGAGCGGCGCGAGGACGCTCGGGTCCGGGCGCACGACGACGCGCTTGCGCAGCTTCTTCGCGAGGCGGCGGACGAGGTCCTCGTCGGAGGCGAAGCGCTCGGGGTGCTTCGTGTAGATGACGAGGACGGCGGCCTCGAATTCGATGTCCGTGATCTCGACGGAGGCCGGGATCTCCTTCTTGACTTCCTCGGAGATCTCGCGGAGCAGGTCTTCGACACCCATGGTTGAACAACTCTTGGAGCGTGGGGCTGGTGAGGCGCCCGAAAAGAGGAGAAAACAGGGAAAAGATGGGCCTTACTTGAGGCCCATCTTCTTCTTCCTGCGGTCGATCTCCTCTTTCTCGAGGCGCTTGAATCCGTCCTTCTTGGTGATGGCCGCGACCGACATGCCGTCGCCCGAGGCGCTGTCGCGCTTCATCGCGGCGCTGATGCCGCGGATCGCGAGGTTCAGGCCGTCGTCGACGCTCAGGTCGTCCTCGTAGCGGTCCTCGAGGACGCCGTACACGAAGACCGAGCCGGAGCCCGTCGTCGCGTACTTGTCGGGGATGGAGCCGCCGGCCGCGTCGAGGGAGTACATGTGCCCGCCTTCGAGGTCGATGCCGCCGACGAGGAGCTGCACGTAGAACGGCGCGAACTTGCGCTGGTTCATGACGTTGCTCATCAGGGTCGCCGCGGCCTTGACGCTCATGTCGGCGTTGCGCTTGACCTTGTAGAGCTCGACTTCCGCGGTGAGCCACCGGGCGAGGACCTGCGCGTCGCCGACGAGGCCGGCGATGGTCATGCCGAGGTGGTCGTCGATGCGGAAGAGCTTCTGGGTCTCCTTGTGGGAGATGAGGTGCCCCATCGTGGCGCGCATGTCGGCGCCCATGACGACGCCGTCCTTGCAGACGATGCCGACCGTCGTGGTTCCCGTCTTGGTGGCCTGGATGGGGTCCTGGGTGAACGGCTGCATGGATGCTCCCTTCAAAAATGACTCAGAACGAGCACGCCGCCATCAATGCGACGATATTTAAACACTGCTCTTTCGTGAGCCTGGGTTTGCTGGCCTTCCCTATCGCCGCCCGCTATTTGAATCTTCGCGGTCGACCGCCGGAATCGCGATCACGGGACCTTCGCAAGCGCCTGGTCGAGGTCCGCCCGGAGGTCGCCCACGTCCTCGACGCCGCACGCGAGGCGCACGGTCCCCGGGGTGATGCCGGAGGCGGCCAGCTGCTGCGGCGAGAGCGAGCGGTGCGACTGCACGACGGGCAGCGTCACGAGGCTCTCGACCCCGCCGAGGCTCGCGGCGTTGCGGACGAGCCTCAGCGCGTCGGCGAAGGCGACCGCGGCGGCTTTCGTCCCCGCCTTGAGGTCGAAGGAGACGACGCCGCCCCCGCCGCCCGGCATGACGCGGCGCGCGAGCGCGTGCTGGGGGTGCGACAGGAGGCCCGGGTAGTGGACGCGCGCGACCTTGGGGTGGCGCTCCAGCCACTCGGCGAGCGACTGCGCGTTCGCGTTCGCGCGCTTCACCCGCAGCTCGAGCGTCTTGAGGCCGCGCTCGAGGAGGAAGGCCGCGTGGGGATCCGGCGTCGCGCCGAGCGTCCTCGCGACCGCCTCGATCGCCGCGAGGCGCTTTCGCGAGGCGACGATCGCGCCGAGCGTGAGGTCCGCGTGCCCGCCGAGGTATTTCGTCGCGCTGTGCATCACGACGTCGATGCCGTGCGCGAGGGGCTTCGCGTTGATCGGCGACGCGAACGTGCTGTCGATCGCCGTCGGGACGCCCGCGTCGCGCGCGATGGCGGAGACGGCGTCGAGATCGACGAGGCGGAGCGTGGGATTCGTGGGGCTTTCGAGCCACACGAGGTCGGCGCCCCCGTCCGCGAGCGCCCGTTCGAGGCTTTTCGCGTCGGCCGTCGGGAACCGGTCGACCCTGACGCCGAAGCGGGGAAGGATCCGCTCGAAGAGCGCGGTCGTCCCCCCGTAGGTGTCCTGGACCGCGAGGATGCGGCCCCCGGCCTTCGCATGGGCGAGGACGATGGCCGTGACCGCGCCCATGCCCGAGGCCGTGAGGATCCCCGCTTCCCCGCCCTCGAGCACGGCGACGCGGCGCGCGGCCGACGCGACGGTGGGATTCGAGTACCGCGAGTAGGCGTGCCCCTCGCGGCGTCCTTCATAGAGGTCGTCGATCGCCTGCGTGTCCAGGAATCCGAAGGTGCTCGTCTGCGCGATGGGGGTCGTGACGGGTCCTTCCCGCGGACCCGTGTCGTCGCCGTGCACGCTCTTCGTCGCTTCCCGCCACGTCGTCACGTCAGCGCCTCCAATTGACGAGGGCCACGCCCGCAAGCACGAGGGCCGCGCCCGCGAGGACGAACGCGGTGGGCGCCTCGCCCGCGAAGAGCGCGCCCCAAAGGAGCGCGAAGAGCGGGTTGAGGTAGACGTAGGCCATGGTCTCCGTCGGGGTCAGATGGCGGAGGGCGTAGTTGAAGCCGACGTACCCGCCGACGGTCGCGAAGAGGCCGAGGAAGAGCACCGCGAGCGCGGCTCCCGCGGGAAGCGCGAGGACCGGCCCGGGCCCGAGCGCGAGGATGGGAAGGAGAAGGGCGGTGCCGAGAAGCGTCGTCGACGCCGAGAACGGGATGGCTCCGTAGCGCAGCACGAGCGGCTTCGAGACGACGCTCACGCAGGCCCACACGATGGGCGCCATGAGCACGACGAGGGCGCCCAACCCGTACGAGACGTCGATCGCGCGTCCCGCCCCGAGCGTCACCGTGACGACGACGCCCGCGAGCGCGAGCGCGATGCCCGCAAGCTTGAACGACGTGATCGATTCCCGCAGGAGGCGGGCCGAGATGAGGGCGGTCCAGAGCGGGCTGGTCGCGACGACGATCGCGGCCGTCCCCGCGCTCACCGCCGTCTCGCCGTAATTCAACGCGAAGTGGTAGCCCGCGACGGAGAAGACCGAGACGAACGCGATCTTCCACCGGTCCGCGCGGTCGAAGCGCGGGACGCCCGCGAGGACGAGGAGCGCCGCGAACAGGGGGGCGGCGACCGCGAAGCGGTAGAGCGTGAGATGCCACGGGGATAGCGCCTCGAGTCCGATCTTGATCGCCGTGAAGGCGGCGCCCCACGTCGCGACGACCGCGAGCATGACGAGGTGGACCCGGAGGGGGGCGCGCTCGGCCACGTCGGCGTGACGGGCCACTCCGCCTTGAGTCTTCTCCCGCTCACGGCTCGGCCATGAAGCGCACGAAGGCCTCGACATCGCGCGGCTCGAGGGTGTAGTTCGATTCGAACTCGTGCCCGAGCGTCGCGTGCGGGAGGGGCCCGTAGTCGTGGCCGGGATACACCTCGAGGTGCCGGGGGAGGGACGCGAGGACGCCGAGGAGGCTCGCGTGGAGCGCGCGCGGGTCGGACCCGGGGAGGTCCGCGCGGCCGCACTCCCCGATGAAGAGCGTGTCGCCCGTGAAGAGCAGACGGCGGTCGACCTCGAAGGAGACCGCGTCGGGCTGGTGGCCGGGCGTGTGCCAAGCGCGCACCTCGAGCGCCCCGACGTGGAAGGCGCCTCCGTGCGTCGTGGCGACGTCGAACGGGAGGCGCGAATCGGGGTGCGCCACCACCTTCGCGCGCGTGGCGCGGACGACGTGGTCGAGGCCGCGCACGTGGTCGTCGTGGCCGTGCGTGATCAGCACGCGCTCCACCGCGAGGCCGAGGCGGTCGGCCTCCGCGAGGAGGCGTTCGGGCTCGAATCCGGGGTCGACGATCGCCCCGCGACCCGCGTCGTCCCCGAAGACGTACGAGAAGTTCGCCATGGGGCCAAGCTTGAGCTGCGCGAACCGCACGCGTCCATGAGACCTCCCGGGGACCTGAAGGTTGCGAGCGCAAGAGCACGCTTTTATGCCGCCTTCGACCATCGCCCCCGCGATGGCTGGCGGCGGCGCGATGGGGGCGGTCCTCCTCGACCTGCTCGTCGTCCTCGCGGCCGCGCGCCTCCTCGGCGTCGTCGCCGAGAAGATCGGGCAACCCGCCGTCGTGGGGGAGCTGCTTGCGGGCGTCGCGCTCGGGCCGTCGCTTCTCGGCTGGATCGCGCCGCCGGACCTCGGCTCCGCGCTCGCCTCGGGGGACGGGGGCCTCATCCTCTCCTCGCAGGCGCTCCTCCTTGTCGCCGAGCTCGGCGTCATCCTTTTGCTCTTCGAGGTCGGCCTCACGAGCGATCTGCGCGAGATGACGCGCGTCGGCCGCAGCGCCGTGTTCGTCGCGATCCTCGGCGTCGTCGTCTCGTTCGCGGCGGGCGTGGGAGCGAGCGTGCTGCTCGCGAGGCTCGGCGTCTGGCCCGATGCCGCCATCTTCCACGTGTTCATCGGCGCGACCTTCACGGCGACGAGCGTCGGCATCACGGCGCGCGTCCTCGCGGATCTCGGTCGCCTCTCGACGCCCGATGCGCGCGTCATCCTCGGCGCGGCCGTCCTCGACGACGTCGTCGGCCTCATCATCCTTGCCGTCGTCTCGGCCCTCGCGGCCGGCGCGCTCTCGCCCGAGGGCCTCGCGCTCAAGATCGGCCTCGCGGTCGGTTTCCTCGTTCTCCTCGTGGGCGCGGGGCTCGCCCTCGCGCCGCGGATCGTCGGTTGGGCGCAACGCCACGGCGCGGCGGGAAGCGCCCTTGCCGCGGGCTTCGCGGTCGCGATCGGCTACGCCTTCCTCGCGGTCGAAACGGGGCTCGCGGCCGTCGTGGGCGCCTTCGCGGCCGGCCTCGTCCTCGCGGGGTCCACGCCCATCCGCGAGCTGCGCGAAGGCGTGAGGCCTCTTGCGACCATCTTCACGCCGTTCTTCTTCGCGGTCATGGGCCTCCACGTGGACCTCGGCGCGCTCGCAGCGGGCGGGCCCCTCATGATCGCGGTCGGCCTCTTCCTCTCGGTCATCGCCATCCTCGGCAAGCTCGCCGCCGGCCTCGGCGTCGTGGAGAAGGGCGTCTCGAAGCTCGTCGTCGCCGTCGGCATGGTTCCGCGCGGCGAGGTGGGCCTCATCTTCGCCGGTCTCGGGCTCACCGCGCTGGGCATCGGCGCGGCCGAATACTCGGCGATCATCCTCGTCGTGATCGTGACGACGTTCGTGACGCCGCCCGCGCTGAAGGTCGCCCTCGCGCGACGCGGGTCGACCCTACGGCTCGACCGCGACCAGGACCTTGAGGTCGAGAAGGTCGGCGACGAGGCCCGGCCCCTCGATCGGGTACCTTGAAGGGTCGAGCACGTCGAGCGCGGCCATGATCACGGATCCTTCCATGAGGTTCCGCGCGCTCGGCACCAGGATGGGGCCGAGGATCTCGAAGGCGATCGGCGTCAGGCCCTCGGGCGCGACCTCGAGGTAACGCTGGTCGGGCTGCATCTTCATCCGGCGCTGCCCGGCCTCGCCGACCGCGAGCGGTCCCGAGGCGAGGATGCGCTCGCCCACCACGACCGCCTTGAAGACGGCGCGGAAAGGGAACGCGACGCGGCTCCTCATCGCGTCGAGGGCGCGCGCCCGCGCGCGATCGGGCGAGGCCGCGGCGGCGAGGCCGCGCGAGAGCGCGGCCTCCTCGTTGAGGAGCGCGACGAGCGTCGGGGGTGCGGGCGGAGCCGCGGTCATGGATACCGCTCCGCCGCGCGCAAGCATCAGGCTGTCGGCCAGGGGACCAGGGGCCTACGGCCGCTCGACGCCCGCGGGCACCTCGGTGCGGCGGCTCAGGCGCGCGCGCTCGCGCCGGGCGCCCTCGACCCAGGCCTCGACGTCGCGCATGTAGATGGTGGAGGCGCCGGACGGGGCGGGCGTCTCGGCGATCGCGTCCGCGAGCCGATCCGGATCGGATCCCGCAAGCTCCTCCACGCTCGTGACGCCCGCGGCAACGAGCGTGGCGGCGTCCTCCGGCTCCACGTCGTCGAGCGTGAGGAGCTCCGCCATCGCCTGGTGCCGCCGGACGGTCGATTCAGGAACGTCCGCGCGCCGGGAGAGGTCGCTCGGGTCCGACGCCGCAAGCTCCCACGTCGTGCGCACGCCCGCGTCGCGGTAGCGACGGACCTGCGCGTCCGTGACGCCCGCAAGCGCCGAGGTCGGGATACGCCGCAACGCTTCGCCCTCCTCCGACGCTCCCTCGTCGCCGCCGCTCAGCGCCCGCCCCGCCTCGGTCGCGCGGGAATCGAGATCCGCCACGGCCGATCGAATGGCGGGAAGGTCGGCTGCGCCCGCCTCGAGCGCGGCGAAGCGCGCGTCGAAGGATCGATCGAGAACCGAACGCGCGACGGCGTGCCGGGGCACGCTTTCGTCGAGGCGGCGTTCGAGCGCGTCCGCGATGGACGTCGCGCGCGCGTAGCGTCCCAGCACCACCGCGGCGACGACGAGTCCTCCGCCGGCGATGACGGCGGTCGCCACCGCGAGCGCGGCGAGGATGGTGACGTTGGAGGCCCCCGCCGCTTCGCCGCCCGCGAAGACGAGGACGGCCGCCACGAGACCCGCAACGGCCACGAGCCCGCCCGCGATCCCGACGAGCCACGTCCAGACCCCCGCGTCCGCGGCGTCACCCTCCCTTTCCCCGCGCTCGCGGGATCCATAGCGTTCGCGCTCCCCGTTCCCGACGCCCTCGCGTCGTCCCGTCTCGTCGTCCGCTCGCCGATCGACCAATGCCACGCTGACACCCTGTTCTGCTCGACCTCTGTCGGGTTAACGCATCTGGTACGCCCCGAGGGCGACGTTCCTGCGGGAAAAACGGCATCCTGCGCGACGGGTCTCGAACGGCAAGCGCTAAGAAGCGCACGCGCCTTCGCGAGGCCATGCCCGCCCGCGTCTTCGAGATCCGCCCGAAGGACCGCCCCCTCCTCGAGGCCGCCCTCGCGGACGACACGCTCTCGCGTCAGAGCATCGTGATCCGGGAATCGAAGTCGGTCGGCGTCGATCGCGACACGCTCGCGGTGCTCGTCGAGGGGAGCGACGCGGGGATCCTGCGGGCCGAGGGCCTCATTCTCGATTTCGGCCGCCGCATGCCCGAGCAGGACGCGGTCATCGCGCACATCAAGGCCGAGGAGAGCGACGCCGCGGACGGCGTGGGCTTCATCTTCGGCGACGTGTGAGCGTCACGGGGAGGGCGAAGGGGCGCGGTGGCGGGCCGCCGCGTCCTTGAGGGCCTTGACGGCCGGCAGCTCTTCGCCGGTGAGATAGCTCATGAGCGCGCCGCCCGCAAGCGACACGTAGCCGAAGTCCTCGAAGGTCAGCCCGAACTGGCCGATCGCGGTCACCGTGTGGCCGCCCCCCATGAGCGAGAACGCGTCCGATTCCGCGAACGCGCCGATGACGGCCTTCGTTCCCTTCGCGAAGGCCGGGTCCTCGTAGAGCCCCGCGGGGCCGTTCATCATGAGCGAGCCCGCGTCGGCGATGATGTCGAGGTAGGTCGCGATGGACTCGTCGCCGAGGTCCAGGATCGGATGGTTCGTCGGAAGGTCCTCGAGCCAGAGGTCGACACGCTTCCCGTGCCCGTCCTTGATCGCGACCGAGTCGGGCGTGACGATGCCCGCGTCGTACTCCTCGAGGAGGGCTTGCGCCTCGGGGAGGAGCTTGAGGATGCCCTTGCGCTCGAGGATCTCGACGTTCGGCTTGCCGAGCTCGTGGCCGCGCGCGAGCATGAAAAGGTTCGCCACAAGGCCGCCGAGGAGCGCCGTGTCGAGCGTGCCCTTCGCGAAGTTGGCCTTCATGACGGCGATCGAGTCCTCGGGCTTCGCCCCGCCGAGGAAATAGACCGCGGGCCGCTCGGGCTCGTCGACGGCTTTCGCGAGGGCGGTGAGCTCGCGGTCCATCGTGAGGCCGGCGGCGGAGGGAAGGATCTCCGGGAACGCGACCAGGCTCGTCTGCGCGCGGTGCGCGGCCGAGAACGCGTCGTTCACGTAGAGGTCCGCGACGGAGGCGAGCGCCACGACGAACGGGAGCTTCGCGAGGTCCGCGGGCTTGCCCTTCTTCGACTCGTCGTCGAGGCCTCGGACGTTCTCGAGCATGAGGGCCTCGCCGCGGGGGAGTGCCTTGATCGCCGCGATCGCTTCCGGGCCCGCGACGTCGGCGACGAAGCCCACCTTGGCGGTCGCGAATCCGTCGAGCACCTCGGCGTGCTCCTTGAGGCTCGTGAAATCGTCGCCGCCCTTGCGGCCCTGGTGGGCGAGGATGACGACCTTCGCGCCCTTCGAGCAGAGCGCGTCGACGGTCGCGGCCGCGGCCTCGATGCGGTCCTTGCCCTGGATGCGCCCATTGACGATGGGCGCGTTGATGTCGAGGCGGAGGAGGGCGGTCTTCCCGGCAAGCGGGAGGTCCTCGATCGTCAGGTAGGGCTTGACCGGTGGGGCGGCCATGCCCGCCCATTCCGGTGGCCCGATAAAAGCGTTGTGCGAGGAAAGGCAGGTCCCCCCTCCGTCCTCACGAGGCCTCGAGGTCGCTCGACCCGTCCGCGAGGTCGACGACACGCACGACACGGTCGACGCTCTCCTTCACGTCGTCCACGTGCGTGATGAGGAGGATCTGCCTGAACTGGGACGACAACCGCCCCATCGCGCGGAGGATGTTGGCCTTCCGCGCGTCGTCCTGGCTTCCGAAGACCTCGTCGAGCGCGAGGAAGCCGAAGTCCGCGCCGCCCGCGCGCTCGGCGAGGACCTGGCTCACCGCGAGGCGCAGGCAGAGGTTCGCGAGGTCGCCCTCGCCGCCCGAAAAGCGCGCAAGGGGGTAGGGGACGCCGTCGTCGACGACGGCGAGATCGTAGTCCTCGTCGACCTCGATGTCCGCGTAGCGACCCTCCGTGAGCTCCCGGAAGAGCGCGCCCGCGTAAAGACCGAGCGCGGGTCGGATGCGGCTCACGAGGCTGTTCTTGAACTCGACGAGGAGCCCCTGGTCGCGGTCCCCCGCGAGGCGTTCGAGCAGCGCCGCCGCGGCGAGATGCTCGTCGCGCTCGCGCGAGCGCGCCGCGTTCGCCTCGACTTCGCGCGCGACGGCCGCGAGGTCCGCATCCGCGCGGTCGACGGCGGCCTGCGCCCGCTCGATCCCGATGCGCGCCTCCTCCCGCGCCGTCTTCGCGCGGTCGAAGCGGTCCGACGCGTCCGCGAGCGCGCGATCGCTAAAGGCGAGGGCGGCGAGACGCCTCCCGAGTTCCTCGGCCTCGACCTGGAGCCCCCGCGCGACCTCGGCCTGGACGGCGCGCCGCTCCGCGATCGCGTCGCGTCGCGCGGCGACGGGCGCGAGCGCCCGCGCGCGGTCGCGCCGCCTCAGGGCGGCCGCGAGCGCCTCGCTTGCGGCGCGGTCGCCTTGCGGGTCGTCGGGTTCGAGGACGTCCCGGGCGAGGTCGAGGTCGAGGTCGAGCGCGTCGAGGCGCGCGCGCTCCTCGGCGACGCGCGCGGCGAGGGCGGGGACGGCTCCCTCGAGCATCGCGAGGTCCCGGACCTTGCGGGCGAGCTCGGCCTCCCGCTCGACGAGGGCGCGCTCCTCCTCGCGCTTCGCGGCGTCTTCGGCTTCCTTCGCGGCGGCCCGGGCCTTCGCCTCGCGCTCCCGGGCGAGGGCCGCCTCGACTTCGCGGTCGAACGTCCCGAGGACCTCGTCGAGGTGCGCGCCCAGCGGTCGCGCGCACGTCGGGCACGCCGTCGCGGGCCCGAGCGACTCGATGCGCGCCCGACGGTCGCGCGCCCGGACCGCGACCTCGGCGTGGCCGCGGGCCTCCGACAGCGCGACGGCGCGCTCGCGGGCGATGGCGGCCCGGGCCTCGCGCGCGGCCGCGAGCGCGGCGACGGCGCGATCGTGGAGGCGACGCTCCGCGCCGCGGCCTTCGAGGTCGCCCCGTTTCGCGACGAGGTCGCGTTCGACGGCGGCGAGCGAGGCCGCGAGCCGGTCGCGCTCCGCGACGCGCCGCGCGCGCGCCGCGCGCTTCTCGGCGGCCGCGCGTCGCCGTTCGACCTCGACGCGGGCCGCGTCGTACGCGGCCTCGGCTTCGCCGAAGGTCGCGAGCTCCGCGCGCGCGGCCTCCGCGGCGGCCGCCTCGCGCGCGAGGGTCGCAAGCTCGCCGTCGAGGGCTGCGAGGCGGCCGCGCGCCTCCGAGAGACGCGACGCGAGGACGTGGTGGTCGCGCGCCTTCGCCTCGAGCGCGCGCACGTCGGAGCGGGCGGCCTCGACGACGGCGTTCAGGCCCTCGGCCTCGACCGCGAGGGCGTCGCGCCGCGAAGCGGCAACCGCGCGGGCTTCGGCGGCCGCGAGGCGGCGCGCCTCGAGCGCCTTCGGGTCCGCGAGGGATTCCGCGAGGGTCGCCGCGGCGACGAGGCGGTCGCGGCGGTCGGCGCGCGCCCGCGCGACGGCGTCGTCGACCGCGTCGATGCGAAGCATCGCGAGGACCACCTTCTTGCGCGCCCCCGGCGTCATGTCCGAAAGCGCGTTCAGGTCGCGCTGGCGCGCGACGAGGCTCGTGAAGAACGCGTGCTTGTCGAGATGGAGCGCGCGCTCGAGGTAGGCCGTCACCTCGCGGTGCGCGTTCGCGCCCGCGGGCACCACGACGCGGCCGTCCACCGAGAGCTCCGCGACGTGGCTTTGCGAAGCCCCGCGCAGCTGCCGCACGACCTCGTACGCGTTACCCGCGTGCGTGAAGCGCAGCTCCACGCGCACGTCCTCCGCGGGCCCCGCGCCGCGGCGTTTGATGAGGTCCTTCCCGGTGCGCGCCGCGTCGTGCCCGTAGATCGCCCACGCGAGCGCCTCGAGGAGCGTGCTCTTGCCGGCCCCGTTCTTGCCGACGAGCGCGGTGACGCCGTCGGGGAATTCGAGGGTCGCGTCGCGGAAGCGACGGTAGTTGACGAGCCTCAGCGAGCCGAGCCTCACGCCGGGTCCCCCCGCTCCGCCGCCTCGAGGTAATCGAGGCCCATCGCCTTCAGGCGTTCCTTCTGCGTCGGCACGACCGCGGCGTCCATGAACGCCCCGAACTCCGCGCGGAGTCCGCCGATCGCCTCCGGCGCCTGGCCCGGCGCGCGCTCGGTCGAGACGCGCTCGTATTCGACGTTCAGATGGACGGCGGCCTCCGCGAGGCGGCGGATCGCCCCGTGGTCGATCGTCCGCACGACGTGCGTCGGGACGTCGCGCACGACGAGCCGCGCCACCGCGCCCGCAAGGTCCGCCTCGCCGAGCGCGCGCAGGATCGCGGGCGCGATCTCGACCTCCGCGAGATCCGAGCATTCGATCGCGGGGAGATCGAGCATGCGCCGCGTCGGGATCTCGACGAACTCGCTCGTGCCCCGCGCGAGATCCACGAGCCGGACCCCCTTCGGCTCCGCGCGCTCCTTGAAGGAAGTGCGCTCGGTGGCCCCCGCGTACCACGCGTTCTCCGCAAGCCGCGTCGCCTTGTGGTAGTGGCCGACCGCGATGTCGTCCATGTCGCGACGGAGCGCCGAGGTCGGCACGTTCACCTCGTTGAACTCGCCGCCCGTGAAGTCCGCGACGCCGATCACGCCGGCGTGGAACGCGAGCACGTTCCATCGCGCGGCAGGGTCGGGCCTCGCCGCGTCGATCTCCGCGAGGAGCCCCTCGCTCGAGGGAACGTGCGGGACGGCGTGGATCGCGACGTCGCCGAGCCGCACCGTCTCGCGACGGCCCTTGTAGACCGCGTGCGTCCCCGGCAGGAAATCGAGGAAACGCAGCACGGACCCGGTTTCGCGGAGCTTCGGGGCCTCGTGGTTCCCCGCGATCGCGACGAACGGGATCCCCGCTTCCCCGAGGCGCTTCACCTGCTCCATCACGTGCGCGACGGCCCGGTTCGACGGACGCACCGCGTCGAAGACGTCGCCCGAATGGAGCACGAAGTCGACGCGCCGTTCGAGGGCGATGTCCACCGCCCGCCGGAACGCGTCGAAGAAGTCCTGCTCCCGCACGTTCAGGCCATGCGCGTTCAGCTTCGCGTGCTGCGAGAAGCCGACGTGGGTGTCCGAAACGTGCAGGTAGCGCAAGGAGACGCCCAACGGGCCCGGGGCACAAGAACGCTTCCCGGAGGAGGGCGGAGAACGAAAGTAGCGGGACCGGGCGCCGGGAGCCGGGAGCCGGGTTTCGGGACCGGGCGCCGGGTGCCGGGACCGGGTGTCGGGCGCCGGGACCGGGACCGGGTGCCGGGACCCGGGAGTCGGGACCGGGTGCCGGGTCCCGGGACCGGGACCGGGAGCCGGGTGTCGGGTGCCGGGACCCGGGAGTCGGGACCGGGTGCCGGGTCCCGGGACCGGGACCGGGAGCCGGGTTTCGGGACCGGGTGCCGGACGCCGGACGCCGGGTCCGGGTCCGGGTCCGGGTCCGGGACCGGGACCGGGACCGGGACCGGGACCGAAGCCGGTGTTCGCGCCCGTGTGTGTGGTCGGGCGGCGCGGGAGGCAGCCCCGCGCGCCCCACCGGCTCACGCGGTCGGGAACTGAGAGACCCGGCCGTTCGAGAAAGAGACGCAGGTTGGGTCGGGAGTCGGGGGCGGCAGCCCGCGGGGGTTCTTCCGAGCGCGGATCGACGGAGGGCCGCGCAAAGCTCTATCTAATAGAAGTCCGCGGGCGGGGGCCTCGCCGCCGGGGCCGGCTCGTCGCGCTTCGGGCGCGTCTCGAGGTGGCGCTCGTAGAGGTGGACGAGGCCCGGGACCGCGAAGGGCGCGTACGGGCTCGTGATGAGCACCTCGCCCGGCATGAGCATCTGGATCTCGTTCTCGAGCGCGCTCACGTCCTGCTTCGCGGAGTCCTGCAGGATGTCGCGGTCGCGCTTGTCCGCGAGGCCCATGATGAAGAGGGTGTTGAACTGGCTCACGACCTCGCGGTCGAGGAGCTTCGGCTGCTGCGTGATCGCGCAGAGGCCCGTCTTGAACTTCCGGCCCTCGCGCGCGATCTGAGCGAAGACGCTCTGACGGCCTTCGCCGCCGCCGAGGACGCGCTGGGCCTCCTCGAGCGTGATGAGGACGGGCGGCATGGCGTCGAAGGCCGCGTCGCCGAAGAGCTTCTTGTTCTCCTCGAGGATGAAGCGGGCAAGCACCGTCGAGACGAGGAGCTCCTCGGCCTCGGTGAGACCGGAGGAGTCGACGAGCACGACCTTGCCCGCGCGCAGGTCGGCGAGGATCGGCTTCGTGACCGTGACCTTCGCGTCCTTGTGGACCATGCCGTTGCGCACGAGGCGGCGGAGCTTGCGCTTCACGACCGCGACCGTGCCCTCGTGGAAGCGGCCCGGGACCTCGGCCATGACCTGCGCTTCGGTCTTCTCGCCGAGCTCCACGATCCACGCGGGCCCGTAGTGGCCGCGCGCGGCGTCGATGAAGTCCTTCTGCGCGCTCGACATCTCGAAGAGGTTGAGGATGTCGGTCGTCTCGATCTCGTGCGCGCTGAACGTGAGCCGGTGGTGCGGGCCCTTGAGGTCGCGCGTCGAGTACACCGAGAGCCGGCCGGGGGCGGCGGGGTGGTCGCGAAGGCCCTTGCGGCCCGCGGCGCCGCCGTCGTAGTATTCGCCGTGCGGATCGACGAGGAGGACCCCATAGCGGCCGCGTTCGAGGGCGCTTCCCGCGAGCACCTTCATGAGGTTGCTCTTGCCCATGCCCGTGGTCGCGAAGATGCCGACGTGGTACGGGAAGGACTTCGCGCCGTCGATGCCGACGGGGAAGGCAACATGGGTCTCGCCGGAGCGGAGGTATCCGACCTCGATGTCGCCCATGAACTCGGCGAGGAACTTGTAGTCGTCCGAGGCCGCGCGGCGCACGACGCCGAAATGGGGCGCAAGCGACTTCGCCTTGCGGAACGCGCCCTCCTTCACGTAGCCGAGCGGCACGCCGAGGCCGACCTTGTAGAGGCGCTGGTCGGCCTCGTGGAGACGGTGCTCCTGGCCGTGGTCGTCCATCGCGATCATCGCGCCGGCCGTGCGCGCCATCCAGTCCGGGCCCATCGCCTCGGCGCCGTGGCGCACGTTCGTGACGCGGAAGAGGAAGCGCGTGCCGGTCGCCTCGTCCTCGGCGACGACGAGGTCGCCGACGAAGACGTCGCGGTCGTTGCGGCAGCGGAACTGCAGGTGCGTCACGCTGTCGCCGATGATGCGTCCGAGCTCCTCGCCCTCGCTCGCCACGCGGCGTCCACCGCTGGGCGACCTGAAAGCGTTTGTCCCCAGGCGACCGAAGCTACGGGACGCGCAGGCGGTCGGCGACGGCGCCGTCCGCGTCGCGCCAGAGGACGTACGCGCCGCCCGCCCACGCGTCGCGGAGGGCGAGATGACGGACGACGCTTTCCGCGGCCGCGCTCGTCGTGAAGGAGAGGAGGTCGCGCGCGTCGAGGAGCGACGCGCGTCCCTCGTCCGTGAACGCGAGCATGCCGGCCTCGCCCGCGACCGACCCGGTGCCGTTCGCGAGGGGAAGCGCAAGGACTTCCCGGTCGCCTTCGAGGACGACGAGCGTGAGATCGTCGAGGCGACCGTCCATCCAGGCGTCTTCCGCGACAAGCACCTGGAGGTCGCCCGGCGAGGTGGAGTGGAGGACCGGAACGGCGAGGGGCGCGCGCGGCGCGGCGTGGGGCGCCGGCAATTCCTCGGTGCCGTCGCCGACGAGGATGTCGACGAGCAGGTGCCGGACGGGGCTCGGCGAGGAGAGGTTGACGCGGTTCTCGAGGCGGACGATGCGGTCGTCCTCGAACCACGCCTGCCCGCGGCTCTTCGTCCCCACGACCCCGAAGAAGGTCGGCGCCACCGAGCGCCACTCGAGGCAGTCGGTGCCGCACGGCACGATGGTGAGGCGCGAGAGGTTCTGGAGCGGATCGATCCCCGATCCGAGGAGGCCGAGGCCCCCGGCCCGGCCGAGGACGCGCGCGAGCTGCGTGGCGGGCGGCTCGGGCGTCTCGTCGCGCGCGACGGTCACGGTGCCCGACGCGTTCTGCGAGACGAGGCCCCCCGCGAGGCGGATCTCGTACCCCGCGCCAAGGCCTTCGAAGGCGGCGGGGCCGGGCGTGAAGTGGACGTGGGCGGCCGTCTCGCCGATCGCGACCTTCTGCAGGAGAACGCTCGCGCCGGAGGCGTCGGTCACCGCGAGGACGAGCGTCGTGGGGGTCGTCCACGTCGTGGGATCGAGGCCGCGCAGACCCGCCGCGAGGCGGGCCACGTGCCTCGGGTCCGACCCGAGCGCGATCGAGACGGACCCGCCGTCGCGCGTCCCGGAGGGGGTGCTCGACCCCTGGAGCGCGTCGAGGCACCCCGCGAGGGGCGCGGCCAGGACGAGCAGGGCGACGAGGACGGCGCGCACGGACGGGGGTGGTCCCGTCGGGCGATAAACCCTTCGCGGGCTACTGGCCGCGCTCGAGCTCCTCGTGGTAGTCGTGGAACGCGGCTTCCCAGGCCGCCTCGGAAAGGCCGCGCCGCGCGGCGCGGGCGCGCAGGCGCTCGACGAGGTCCTTCTGCTCCTCCTCGGTGAGGACGGCCGCGTTGTGCGCGAGCGCGAGCGGGTACGGGTACCCCGGATAGCCGGGATTCACCGAGAGCGCGGCGAGCGTCCCGAGGACGGCTTCCAAGCGACCCTCCGCGGCGGCGACGTCGACGCGGAAGACGCGGCGGCCCGCCACGTTGAGGCGCACGGCGCGCGAGAGGACGCCGGGCGCCCGCGGCGGGAGCTCGATCGCCCACGGCGCCGGGACGCCGCGGCCCACGCGCTCGGCGGCGGCAAGCGCGGGAACGCCGGAGAGCGTCGCCGTTGTGGACTTCGCGACGCCCGCGACGTCCACGCCGCGCGCGCGGGCGTCCGAAAGGAGCGCCCCGAGGAGCGCGGCGGGGGGCGCGGGCTCGCGCGGCGCAAGCGGCCCGTCGAGGAGGAGCAGATCGCCCGCCTCGAGCCCCGCAAGAGCGCCCCGGGCGGCCTCGAACTCGGCGAGCGCGCGCAGCGCCTCGAGCGCTCGGGCCCCTTCGACCTCGACCTTGGGCGCGGGCGCGCCGAGGGCCGCGAGCCGCGTCTCCACGAGCGCGGGCGCGGTGACGCCGTCGAGGAGCGCGACCTCGGGGACGATCGCGGGCGGCCGCTCGGGGACGCCCCGCTCGATGCGGACGACGGCGGCCCGCCACGCGCCCACCGCGAGGCGTCCCGATTCGAGGAGGAGCGCGTGGCTCCCGTCGACGGCCGCGACGCGGCGCGGGACGTCGCCCGGGACGAACGTCGCGACGGGAACGTCGCGGACGGGCCGCTCGAGAAGGAGGCGCGCGAGGCGTTCGGCCGTGACGTCGAGGCTCACGCGCCGCGATGGTCGCGGGGGGTCATGGATGTCGCGCCCGGCCGGCCGGTACTTTCGCCGCGGCCGCGCGGGGGTTCAAGACGGTTGGACGCGCATGCGCGCGCGGTGCTCGAGCACTCCTTCTCCTTCCTCGCCGGCATCGGGGCCGCGCGCGAGCGGCGGCTCTGGACGGACGGCCTCCTCACGTGGGAGGACTACCGCGCGGCGCGGCGCGTGCGCGGCATCGGCGCGGTCGCGAAGGCGCAGCACGACGCCGTGCTCGCCGTTGCGCGCGCCGCGCTCCCGCGCGACCCCGCGTTCTTCGCGCGCGTCCTCCCGCTCGCCGAGCACTGGCGCGCGTTCGAGGCCTTCGGCGCGGACGCGGCCTACGTGGACATCGAGACGGCGCAGGACGGCGGGGTCACCGTCGTGGGCGTCCACCGCCGCGGGCGGACGACGCTCCTCGTGCGCGGCCGCGACCTCACGGCCGACGCCGTGGGCGCGGCGCTCGCGGGCGCGACGATGCTCGTCACGTTTAACGGCGCGAGCTTCGACCTCCCTGTCCTTACGCGCGCGGGTTGCGCGATGCCCGCCGTGCCGCACCTCGACCTCATGCACGCGCTCCGCAAGCTCGGCCTGCGCGGCGGCCTCAAGTCCATCGAGCGGCAGCTCGGCCTCGCGCGCGACGACGCCCTCGACGGCCTCTCGGGCTACGACGCGCTCATCTTGTGGGCGCGCCACGAGCGCGGCGAGCGCGGCGCGCTCGACACGCTCCTCGCCTACAACCGCGCCGACGTCGAGAACATGGTGCCGCTTGCGGCGTACGCGGCGCGGCACCTGCGCGACGCCACCGTCGCGCCGCACCTCTCGCGGCGGTCGCTCGCGGCCTTCACCTGAGGGCGTCGCGGATGCGCCGCGGCTCGTCCGTGATGACGCCGTGCGCGCCGAGCGCGAGCGCGTCGCGCGCGACCGCCGGATCGTTCACGGTCCACACGTAGAGGAGCGCGCCCGCGTTGAGCGCGGCCATCGCCGTCTCGGCCGTGAGGTCTACCGCGGGCGGGAGGAGGGCGTCGAAGCTCGCCGCGGCGAGGGCGGCTTCCTCGGGCCCGGGCGCGGCCCCCACGAGGAGGCCCGCGAGGCCCCCCGTCTCGCGCCAGGCGGCGCACGCGAAGGGGTCGAAGCTCGTGACGAGCACGTCATCGAGGACGCCCGCGCGACGCGCGGCCTCGTGGACGGCGCGCACGAGGCCCGGCTGCTCCGCGTCCCAGCTCTTGAGCTCCACGTCGAAGAGCGCGCGCCCCTTGTAGCGGTCGAAGACCGCGGCGAGCGTCGGGACGGGCGCGTCGTCGATCCGGTACGCTTCGATCTCGCGGGCCGTGAGGAGGTCCACGAGGCCCGCCTTCCCGGTCGTCCGGAGGAGGTCGCGGTCGTGCATCACGACGGGCACGCCGTCCCGCGTGAGGCGCACGTCGAGCTCGAACCCGTCGGCGCCCTCGTCGAGGGCGAGGTCGAACGCGGCGAAGGAGTTCTCGGGCGCGGCGTGGCTCGCGCCGCGGTGCGCGAGGATGAGCGGCGGTCGGGTCCGCCAGGCGTTCACGCCCCCCGCATGGCGCGGCCGCCCTAAAGGCTCTCCCCGAGGCCGCAAAGGAAGGAGAGCCCTTAAGGGAGGGCGCGGGCGTCCGCGGGGGCGTTGAAGAAGATCCGTGACCCGATCCACAACTACATCGAGGTCGACGATGCGGCCCTCGCCGTCATCAACACGCCGCGCTTCCAGCGCCTGCGCCGCGTCCACCAGCTCGGCACGGCGAACCTCGTGTACCCCGGCGCGAACCACAGCCGCTTCGAGCACAGCCTCGGCGCGTATCACCTCGCGCGCCTCGCGGGCCGCGCCCTCGGCGTCCCCGCCGACGAGGCGCTCGACCTCGCGCTCGCCGCGCTCCTGCACGACGTCGGTCACGGACCGCTATCCCATCTCACGGACCGGATATTGCGCGAGAGCTTCGGGCACGAGCACGTCGGCATCTCCCGCGCCCTCGTCCTCGGCGAGCCTTTCCGCGACGCGCTCGCGGCGCGCGGCGCGGATCCCGTGCGCGTCGCCGACCTCCTCGTCGGCAAGGGTCGCCTCGGGGAGCTCATCGCGGGCGCGATCGACGTCGACCGCATGGACTACCTCGTGCGCGACGGCCACTACACGGGCGTCAACATCGGCGTCGACCTCCACCGCCTCGTGCACGAGTTCCGCCTCACGCGCGACGGCCTCGCGCTCCACGTCTCGGGCCTCGCGGCCGCCGAGATGCTCCTCACGACGCGCTTCATGATGTACACGACCGTGTACTTCCACCCGACCTGCCGCATCGCGGAAGGCATGCAGGAGCGCGCGCTCATGCTTGCGGTCGAAGCGGGCGAGATCGAACCCCGCGCGCTCCCGACGCTCGACGACGCCGAGGTGCTCGTCGCGCTCCGTCGCTCGGCGACGCCCGCGCGCGGGCTCCAGGAAGCGCTCGACCGGCGCGACCTCATGAAGCTCGCATCCGCGTTCGCGGCGGACGAGATCGCGCCCGAGGCGCTCGGGCCCCTCGTCGACCATCCGGCGGCCGCGGCGCGCGCCGAGGCCGCCATCGCGTCGCGGGCGGGCGTCCCTCCCCATGCGGTCATCGTGGACGCCGCCGAGCCGCCCGTCGCCGCGCCCCCCGACGTGCGCGTCGTGGACGACGACGGGAACGTGACGTCGCTCGCGGACGCGAGCCATCTCGTCGCGCACCTCGGCGAGGCGCAGCGGGACCACTGGCGTCTAAGGGTCTTCGCGTGGGCGGCGGACCGCCCGCGCGTGGCGCGCGCCGCGCGCGACGTCCTCGCCCGAGGCCAAGGCTTAAAAGCGGGAAGCCTGTAGGCGACGCCGTGGACGAACCCGCGGGCACCTCGGTCCGGAGCGTCGCCGACATCCGGCGCGTCGTCGAAGTGCGCTTTCCCGTCTACGACATGCGCTTCGACGAGCACGTCGTCCACCTCTACGTGACGCCCGACCCCGCGACGCTCGAGGCGCAGTTCTCGGCGCTCAAGGACGACCTCAAGCGCGTCGGTCTCGTCCCGCTTCTGCGCTACGAGGGCGGCGAGCACTCCATCTACGTCGTCCACAAGCCGCAGCGCCGCTTCCGCTCGACGCGCGTGAACCTCGTCCTCTTCGTCCTGACGTGGATCACGACGACCCTCGCGGGCGCCATCATCCACCTCGGCTACACGCATCCCGGCCTCGAGGTCGGGTATTGGGAGCGCTGGGCGCTCGCCGTCTCCGCGCCGCATCTCGTCGGCGGGTTCCTCACGTTCGCGCTCCCGCTCATGCTCATCCTCACCGTCCACGAGATGGGGCACTACGTCCTCTCGCGCCGGCACGGCATGGAGGCGTCGCTCCCGTTCTTCATCCCCCTCCCCCCGATCCTCTCGGGGGGCCTCCCCCTCGGTACGCTCGGCGCCTTCATCAGCATGCGCGAGCCCATGCCGAACCGCAAGGCGCTCCTCGACATCGGCATCGCGGGCCCCATCGCGGGCTTCATCGTCGCGATCCCGGTCCTCGTCGTGGGCATGCTCCTCATGCAGGCGCACCCCGTCCACATCGACGCCGAGCCGGGGTCCGTCGCGCGCCTCGGCACCCCGCTCATCTACGACCTCCTCGCGGCGCCCTTCGGCTTCCCCGAGACGCAGCTTGCGACCCCCACGGTCCTTGCGGGCTGGGTGGGCCTCTTCGTGACGGCGATCAACCTCTTCCCCGCGGGGCAGCTCGACGGGGGCCACGTCGCCTCCGCGCTCCTCGGCGACCGCGCGCGCTTCCTCTCCTACGCGACCGTCGCCCTCCTCGTCGTGCTCGGCCTCTTCGGCCTCCCCTTCCTCGGGATCGCGCCCTACGACGGGTGGCTCATGTTCGCGCTTGTCATCGCCTTCCTCGGCATCAACCACCCGCCCACGCTCGACTCCGTGAGCGGTGTCGACCGGACGCGCGTCTTCTACGGCGCCGTCGGGGTCGCGATGTTCGTCCTGTGCTTCACGCCCGTCCCGTTCTCGACCGGCTGAGGATGATTTTTAAGCACGGCGGAGCGATAGGGAACCGGGCATGACCCTCCTCGTCCTCTCGATCGACCGCGACAACGACTTCGGCGAGAAGGCCGGGGTCGCAAGCCCCATCGTGGGGCGCGCCGCGAATCTCGCCGCCGCGACCGCGCTCGCGCTCGCCGACCCCGAGGACTCGGACGCGAACTCGCTCTTCGCGGCCGTGAAGCTGCATGACGAGCTCGTCTCGGAGGGCGAAGACGTCGCGATCGCGACGGTGTGCGGCGACCGCCGCGTCGGGCCCGTCTCCGACCGCCGCATCGCGCGCGACCTCGACCACGTGATCGCCGCGACGAAGGCCGACCGCGCGATCCTCGTGACGGACGGCGCGGAGGACGAGTATCTCCTCCCCGTCGTGACGAGCCGCGTCCGCGTCGATGCCGTCCGCCGCGTGATCGTGAAGCAGGCCGCGGATCTCGAATCCACGTACTACATCATCAAGAAGGCGCTCGACGACGAGAAGCTGCAGCGCACGCTCGTCATGCCGATCGCCCTCGGCCTCTTCATGTACGGCATCTTCGCCGTGACGGGCAACGCGGAGAAGGGTTTCGGCGCGATCGCGATGACGGTCGGCGTCTACTTCCTCGTCAAGGTCTCGCACATGGTCGCCGTCGCGCGGCGCCTCCTCGCGGACACGTACGCCGGCCTCACGGGAGGCCGCATCACGCTCTTCGCGGGCATCCTCGCGATCCTCGTCCTCCTCCTCGGCGCGATCCTCTCCGCGCGCATGATCTACGAGCTGCGCGACCAGGTGGTGTGGTCGCTGCTTGCGGTCCGCGCCATCGAAGGGCTCGCGCCCTTCGCGGTCGCGGCGAGCCTCATCGCGATCGGAGGCAAGGTCGCGGACGTCTACGTCCGCGAACGCGTGGTGCTCTGGAACTACCTCACGCTCCCTTTCAGCGTCGTCGCGGTGGGCCTCATCCTGCACGCATCGCTCGCGGTCAGCGAGAACGCGCTTCTCGGCGTCGACAACGCGGTCGGCCTCGACGAGCTCGCGGCCCTTGCCGCGGGCTTCGGCTTCGCGCTCATCGGGGCCGTCACGAACGCGTACGTGAAGGAGCGCCACCCCTCCGCGGTCCGCGCCGAGAGGCCCGGCTGATGGACTGGAACCGGTGGGCCCCCCGCTATCGCGCGATCCTCGCCGACTTCGGATGGCGGGAAGCCGACGACGAGGCCGCGCGCGACCTTCTCGCGTCGCTACTCCCCTCCCCGCCGCCGCCCCTCGACCGCCTCGCGTTCCTCGAGGGCGCCGACGTCACCGTCCTCGGCGCGGGGGCGAGCCTCGAGCGCGCCGCGCCGCCGCGCGGCCCCGTGGTCGCCGCCGATTCGGCCGTCGCGCGCGCCCTCGCCCGCGGGTTCCGCATCGACGCCGTCGTCACGGACCTCGACGGCGACGTCGACGCGCAGCGCGACCTCAACGCGAAGGGCGTTCCGCTCGTCGTCCACGCCCACGCGGACAACCGCGCGGCCCTCGAAGCCTGGGTGCCGCGCTTTCCGGGACCCGTGGTCGGAACGTGCCAGTGCGCGCCCCTCGGAAACGTCCTGAACTTCGGCGGCTTCACGGACGGCGACCGCGCCTGCTTCCTCGCGGAGGCCCTCGGCGCGCGCCGCATCCTGCTTGCGGGCTTCGACTGGGACGCCCCCGCCCCGGACGCGGCCAAGGCCGCGCGAGGACCCGCCAAGGCCGCGAAGCTCGCCTGGGCGCGTCGACTCCTCGCGGACCTCACGGTTCCGGTCGCGGACGCGCCTCGGACCTGACCCAATCGAGGTAGGCGGCGTTCCCGCCGACGACCGGCCACACGGCCACGCACGGGACGTCGTACGAGGACGCGGCGCGCACCGTCGCGGCGAGCGCGTCCACCCGGTCGCGGCGCGTCTTGAACACGACCGCGGCCTCCCGCGCCTCCTCGAGCCGACCGTCCCACCAGTAGAGGGACTCCACGGCGGGCACCACGTTCGCGCACGCGGCGAGGCGCGGCGCGAGCACGGCGCGGGCGAGGG
Source organism: Candidatus Thermoplasmatota archaeon (assembly GCA_035540375.1). Lineage (NCBI taxonomy): Archaea > Methanobacteriati > Thermoplasmatota > Thermoplasmatota archaeon. Next base: position 8,642 of record DATLGO010000096.1, on the reverse strand, counting down.
CGCGCGCCTCCTCCGGGGAAGCGGCCGTGACGTAGACGGAGACGACGTCGTCGTCCTGCATGATCCGCGCATGGCGGCGGCGCGGCTTGAGATGTGGGGGTCGCGCCCCCCCTTCGGCCAAGGCTTTTTAGGGACGGGGGGTTAACACGGCCCGTTGAACGGCGTTCTCGTCTTCGGCATCCTTCTTGCCGCGTACCTCTTCCTCGCGTACCGCCTCGCGAAGCGCAAGACGAGCGAACCCCCCTCGTCCGTCACGGGATCCGGCTTCGATCTTGCCGGACCGCTCATCCTGTGGCGCACCCAGTCGGGCAAGCGTCTCATCGACCGCATCGCGAAGGCGCGCGGGCTCTGGCGCTTCTTCGGCGACGTCGCCATCTACGTCACCTGGGTCGCGGGCCTTCTCGTCCTCGCGCTCCTCCTCTACCAGCTCTACCTGTTCGTCACCGTTCCGAAGCTCGTCGTGGACACGGCGCCTCCGCCTCAATTCCTCATCGGGCTTCCCGGCGTCAATCCGCTCATTCCCATCTGGTACGGCATCTTCGGCCTCCTCGTGGCGCTCGTCGTGCACGAAGGGTGCCACGGCATCCTGGCGCGGGCCCAGAACATCGGCGTGAAGAGCCTCGGCCTCGTCTTCTTCATCGTCCCCATCGGCGCGTTCGTCGAGCCCGACGAACGCGACCTCGAGCCCGCGTCCGCGCGCGCGAAGAACCGCGTCTTCGCGGCAGGGCCCATGTCGAACCTCGTTCTCGCGCTCGTGGCGGGCAGCCTCTTCAGCATGGCCTTCGTCGGGTCCATGGCCGTCGTGAACGACGGCGAGGGCGTCGGCGTCGCCGCGACCATCCCCGACTCCCCCGCCGCGGCCGCGGGGATCCGCGCGGGCGACGTCCTCGTGAAGCTCGACGGCACGGCCGTCACGGACCAGCCGAGCTTCACGCAGGTGCTCAACCGGACGCGCGCCGGTCAACAGGTCTCCGTCGAGCTCATCCGCGACGGCAAGCACGTGTTCACGAGCGTCGTCCTCGCGGACAAGTACGAGTACATCCAATCGCAGGACCCGTCCCTGAACAAGGCCGAATACAAGGGGAAGGGCTTCATCGGCGTTTCGAGCTTCGACCTCGGGATCGCCGAACGCGTCCACAGCCGCCTCGAGGCGCCTTTCCAGGACGGCCTCGGGAGCTTCGACCCGGGCCGCGGCGCGTTCATCGTCTACATCAGTTACCCGTTCTTCGTCCTCCTCACGGGCGTCGACGTCCTGAACGCGCCCTACACGAGCTTCTTCGTCGTGGAGGGCCCCCTCGCGGGCATGCCCGCCTGGGCGTTCTTCATGGTCGCGAACGCGCTCTACTGGCTCTTCTGGCTGAACCTGATGCTCGGCACGTTCAACGCCCTTCCCGCCGGTCCCCTCGACGGCGGGCAGATGCTCAGGACGACGCTCCGCGAATGGAGCTACCGGCTCTTCCGCGTGGACCGCGCGCGCATCCTCGTGAACCCGAGCCCCGCGCCCGGCGCGATGCCCCTTTCGGGCGCCGACCCCGAGACGCAGGCGCGCCTCGACCGCGCGCTCGCGTTCACGAAGCGCATCACGATGACGGTCGGGTTCTTCATCCTGGGCCTCATCCTCCTGCCCATCATCGGACCGAACGTGGTCAAGCTGCTCACGTGAGGAACGAAAAACCCGGGCGGCGGCCGGGAGAAAAGGAACGCCCGGACCCTCCTCGGAGGGTCCGGGGGGACAACGCGCGCAAGCGTCAGAAGGTCATCTTGTCGAGACCGCGCTCCTGGTAGAGCGTGGTCAGCTCCTTCCAGCGCCCGTCGGGCGCGGGCTGGAACTTCTGGTTCGTGACCTGGAAGAACTGGAAGTTCTGGGGCGCGAACGACTTGTGGCCCACGAAGGGGTTGTGGTTCAGCATGCCCCAGAGCGCGGTCGAGCCGCGGTTGTCCGGACCCACCCAGTCCGGGCGGACGTCGCGCTTCGTGTACACGAGCGCCGTGTCCGGGTTCTTGTAGCTGATCGTGACGAGGCGGTGCTCCACAGCCGCCTTGATCCAGGCGTCCTCGAGCGTCATTGGCATAGGCATCCCGGAGGACGAAAAGCGGGCGCGCCTATATGGCCGTTGCTAAATGCATTGCGGCCGCCTCGAGGGCGAGGCACCGCCGACGGTCGAGCGTGACCGCGTGGGGGCGCCGGGGTGCCGGGACCGGGCGCCGGTCCGGGACCGGGCGCCGGGTCCGGGACCGGGCGCCGGGGACCGGGCCTCGGGAGCCGGGTGTCGGGTGTCGGGACCGGGCTTCGGGACCGGGTGTCGGGCGTCGGGATTCGGGACCGGGCTTCGGGTCCGGGTCCGGGTCCGGGTCCGGGACCGGGTCCGGGACCGGGACCGCGTCCGGTGCGCGCGCCCGGTCCCAAGGTTGGGCATCGCGAGAGGCACTCCCGCGCGGCCCCCACGCCTCCCGCGAAAGGCGCGGGTAGGGAAACGTGGGTTCGAGAATCAAACGCGGGTCCGGATGGGGGTCCAGGGGGCGGCAGCCCCCTGGCGCTGGGGAGAGCGTCCAGAAAGGGGCGCGCGCAGCGCCCCCTCCCCGGCACAAAGTGGCATGCGCCGAGGGTCGCGCGCGAGCGCGGCCCGAGGTGTGAAACGCATGCCACGGAGCGCGCCGCTGGAGGCCCCAAACCGCCCCCACCGAAACCCATAATTAAGGAGGTCCCGCTTCCAGCGTCCGGTCCCATGGCGAAGTTCACGAAGAATCACATGCTGGAGATCGGCCTCGCGCTGACGGTCGTCGGCCTCCTCCTCACCGTCGTGAGCTGGTCCTGGGCATGGGACGTGGGCGACGCGCGGACCGGATGGCTCGCGTCGTATGAGCCGCTTGCGAACTTCCACGACCTCGAGGACGGGGATTACAACCTCATCCCGATGATCGTGGGCCCGATCGTGCTCATCATGGGCCTCTTCTACGCGGGCGAGCAGCTCGTCCTGCGGCGCCGCTTCGAGCGCCTCATGGAAGTCAAGAAGAAAGGCGACTTCCTTTCGAACCTGCGCGACATCGAGGCGCTCGCGAAGCGCCTTCCCGACGGCTACCGCGCCCGCGTGCGCGAGCGCGAAGCCGAGATGAAGTCCCAGTCGCGGCGCAGCACCTGAGACGATGCCGCTCCACGTCGTTCTCGTCGAGCCCCAGTATCCCGGCAACGTGGGCGCGGTCGCCCGCGTGATGCTGAACTTCGGCGTCGACAAGCTCGTCCTCGTCAAGCCGTGCCCGATCGACAACGAGGCCCGCGATCGCGCGGTGCACGCGCAGCGCGTCCTCGACGGGGCCGTGATCGCTGACTCCTTCGGGGACGTCGCGAAGCGGATGGATTTCATCGCCGCGTTCGCGGCGCGCTCGTTCGCGAAGGACCGGAGCCACCTCCGGAATCCGGTCTACCTGCGCGAGTTCGCCCCGAAGCTCCGCGCGATCGAGGGGAACGTCGCGCTCGTGTTCGGACGCGAGGACGACGGCCTCTCGAACGAGGAGGTCGCGCTCGCGGACGTCGTGATGCAGATCCCGACGTCCCCCGCCTACAAGTCGATGAACCTCAGCCACGCGGTCGGGGTCGCGATGTACGAGCTGTTCTCGACCGATTTCGCGGCCGCGAACGTGCCGCCCGCGAGCGAGGCCGAGAAGGCCGTGCTGTTCAAGGCCTTCGCGGCGGTGCTCGACGCGATCGGGCTACCCGAGCACCGCAAGATCCACACGGAGACCATGTTCCGGCGCGTCATCGGGCGCGCGGTCCTCTCGAAGTGGGAATACCACCGGCTCATGGGCGTGCAGGCGGGGACCCTCAAGCGGCTCAAGAAGTGGCCCGTGAAGGATCTCGCGGATTGGGCCGAGCCCGACGACGCGGGCGACCCCGAGGAGCCCCGGTAGGGACTTCCGCCCGCAAAGAAACCTTTTTCACGCTGCGGCCTCTCCGAGCCCCGGGCGAACCGATGGGCAAGTCCGACAACTTCAGCGAGTGGTACAACGACATCGTGGAGAAGGCGGACCTCATCGACAAGCGCTATCCCATCAAGGGTCTCGACGTGTGGCGCCCGTACGGCCTCGCCGCGATGCGCGCGATCGACCGCTTCATCCACGAGGAGATGCAGCGCACGAAGCACGACGAGGTCGAATTCCCGCTCTTCATCCCCAAGACGGAGTTCCAGAAGGAAGCGGACCAGATCAAGGGCTTCGGGAGCGAGGTCTACTGGGTGACGCACGGCGGCGACAACGAGCTGGACATCCCGCTCGTCGTCCGCCCGACGAGCGAGACCGCGATGTATCCCATGTTCGCGCTCTGGGTCCGCAGCCACAAGGACCTCCCGCTCAAGATCTACCAGATCGTGAACGTCTTCCGGTACGAGACGAAGCAGACGCGCTCGTTCATGCGCGTGCGCCAGATCCACTTCTTCGAGGCGCACACCGCGCACGTGGATTACGAGGACGCGGAGCGGCAGATCCACGAGGACCTCGAGATCTGGGCGCGCCTCGCCGAGAAGCTCTGCCTTCCGTATATGCTGAACCGTCGCCCGGAGTGGGACAAGTTCCCGGGCGCGTTCTACTCGATCGGCGCGGACGCGCTCCTGCCCGAGCGCAAGACGCTCCAGATCGCGACGTTCCACCACTACAAGGACAACTTCGCGAAGCCGTACGACATCAAGTACGAAAGCGAATCCGGCGAGCACGTGTTCGCGCACCAGACGACCTACGGCATGTCCGAGCGGCTCCTCGGCGCGATCATCAGCGTGCACGGCGACGACAAGGGCCTCATGCTTCCGCCCGGGGTCGCCCCCATCCAGGCCGTCATCGTCCCCATCCTGTTCAAGGGCAAGGAGGCCGGCGTCGTCGAGGCCGCGCGCGAAGTCGCCGCGACGCTTTCGGGCGCGGGCATCCGCGTGCACGTCGACGATCGCGAGGAGACGGCCGGCTTCAAGTACAACGATTGGGAGATGAAGGGCGTTCCCCTTCGCGTCGAGATCGGGCCGCGGGACGTCGACAAGAAGCAGGCGGTCGTCGTCCGTCGCGACTCCGGCGAGAAGGCGTTCGTCGCGTGGGCCGATCTGCCGTCGAGGATCCCCTCGCTCCTCGGGGACGTCGCCGAGGGCATGACGCGCCGCGCGCGCCAGCTCCTCGAGGAGAACGTCAAACAGGCGGGCGACGCGCTCGAGGCGCGCGACCATGTGGGGGTCGCGCGCGTCGGATGGTGCGGCGCCGAGGCGTGCGGCGAGGCCATCGAGGAGACGTCCGGCAAGACGGTCCTCGGCGTGCCGGTCGACGTCGCGTTCGGCGCGGCCTTCGCGGAGGATGCGCGATCGACGCTCGTCCTGCCGAACCGTGGCTACAAGGGCGCCTGCGCGCACTGCGGGAAGCCCACCGAGACGCCGGTCTACGTTTCCAAGACGTACTGAAGCGCGCGACGTGTCGCCTCCTTCTGGTGGGCGAACGGGTAGCGGGCAATCGCCTCCTCGGGCGTGAGCCACGCGTAGGCTTCGTGCTCGCGCGAGAGCTCGACGTCGCGCGAGGCCGCCTCGAGGACGAACACGCGCTCCTCGACGGGACGCCCGGCGTGGCGGCCCTTCTCGGGGGTGAACCGGAGCGTCAGGCCGAGGTCGTGCAGGCGGCCTTCGAGGCCCGTCTCCTCGAGCACCTCGCGGGGCGCGGCGTCGGCCTCGCGTTCGCCGTCGTCGACGTTCCCGGTGACCGGCTGCCAGGCGCCCGCCGCGGCGGTAGGGTCCTTCTCGGGGCGCTTGAGCGCGAGGACCGCGAGCGGGGCGCGCGCGACCACGATGACGACGACCTTCCGGCGCGGCTCAGAGCTCAACCTGGCGGGACCCCCGGAAGACGGCCTGCTTGGCGCGGCGCTCGAGCTTCGCGTGGAACACGTAGCGGTGCGGCTCGCGAAGGTCGCGGCCCGTCCACCACGCGCAGCGCGTGCACCGGTAGCCGAGCGCCGTCGTCGCGCCGGCAAGGGTCCGGTTCGACGTGCGCGCGAGCTTCGAGCGACACACGGGGCACGCGGCGAGGTCGCCCGTGACGCCCTTGATGCGGGCCTTGATCTCCGCGTTCACGAGGCCGCTCCTCAGGACGAGGGTCCGCACGCGGGCGGGGCCGACCGCGAAGGCCGGGTCCTGGCGCTTGAGCTCCCGCACCACGAGCTCCCAGAGCCGCCGCTGGCTCTCGACGGTGCCGCGCGCGAGGAGGACCTTCACGGCGGCCGCGACGACGGCCTCGTCGGTCGGTCGCCGACGGGTGGGCTGATCGGGCGCATCCGCGCTCACGTGGCTGGATTCGCCGTTCCCCCCCATGAATCCGTCAGGTCTCGACGAGGCCCAGCAGGTCGCTGCGGGTCACGAGCCCCGCGATCTTCCCCGCGGGCGCGATGACGGGGAGCGCGCCGACGTCCTTCGCGCGCATGAGCCGGGCGGCCTCGTTCGCGGGCATGTCGGGCGTCGCGGTCGTCACGTTCCTCACCATGATCTCGTCCACGAGGAAGGCCTTGAGCTGCGCGTGCTGGCGGTTCACGGGGACCGAGTCCTTGAAGCGGGCGAGCCCGATCGCGATGTCCATTTCCGAGAGGATGCCGACGAGCCGCCCGCCGAGGAGCACCGGGAGGTGCTCGATCTCGTGGTCGAGCATGAGGCGTCGGGCGTGGATCACGCGCTCGCCGGGCTCGACCGCGTGGAGCTGCGAGATCATGATCGCGCTCAGCGGCTTCGTCGCCTCGACGAGCGGGAGGAGATCGCTCTTGGTGACGACGCCCACGAGCGAGCGGTCGTGGACGACGGGGAGGAGGCCGAGACCGTTCTCGCGGAACACGTCCACCGCGTCCTCGACGTCGGCGTCGGGGTTGATCGTGAGGGGGTTCCGCCGCATCGCGGAGGAGACGTGCAGGCTGTTCGCGGTCGTCGCCTTGTTGCGGATCGCGCCCAGCTCGTCCACGACGTCGCCGTCCGTGACGACGCCCACGAGGCCGCCGCGTTCGACCACGGGCACCTTCGAGATGCGGTGCTTCTCCATGAGCGAGACCACGCGTTCGAGCTTCTCGTCCTTGTCGACGGTCACCACGTCGCGGGTCATGATCTCCTTGACTTTCATCGAGGCAACTCCCTGGGCCCGCGATCGTATGCGCGAGGAAGGCGCTTAAGGGTTCACGCGCGGATCCACTTTTGGCGAGCCCTTCGATACGCTCATGAGGGCCCGCCGGCCTTGGCGCGGCCGTGAGCAGCGCGTACGAGCGGGAGCTCAAGGGCATCCTCGGCGGCGACGCGGACGTGATCGGCAAGGCCGCGCGCACGTTCCCCACGTCCGAGCAGACGGGCTACCGCGCGGCCGTCGAGCGCCCGTTCCTCGTCGTGCGGGGCGCGGGCTCGCTCGGCGTCGACCTCGTGGCGCTGCGCGGCGACGTGTCCTTCCCGATCGAGGTCAAATCGGCCTCGCGGGACGTGATCCATTTCAGCGACGCGTCGGGCGCGAACCATGCGCAGGCCGAGGCGATGCGGAAGGAGTGCGCGCGCGCCTCCGTCATCCCGCTCTATGCCTACAGGCTCAAAGGCGTGCGGGGAGGCGACCCATGGCGCGTGTTCACGCTGCCCACGGAGGGGTTGCCCCCCCGCCTCTCCGTGCTCTACGATCGGCTCCCGAAGGTCGCGGTCTCCCCCGGCGGATTCTACGTCCTGCGCTGGAGCGAAGGGCTGAGCCTCTCACGTTTCCTGGATTACCTCTGCCGATGAAATGACGGAGGGGTAGAAGAGGGACGGAGCAGGGAATCGCATCATGGAGGATACTTGTTAGCGGCGGTTGAAAGTCAACCGTTTATTCCCTGCTCCGTACCGGACGTGGGCCTACGATGTATATGAATGTTCGGTCGAGACTCGACGGGCGCCTGGCCCCCTCATCGACGGACGCCGCATCCGGCGGGAAGGGGGTTTCGGCCGACGCCTGAAATTCCGGATGGATGACGATTGCGGGATCCGAGGGCCGGGGGTCAGCTCCGCGCGGCGGCCTGCCACCGTCGCACGTCGAAGTCGGTCACGGCCGGCACCTCGCCGAGGCGGCCCGCCGCGCCGAGGTGGGCATTGAGCCGCGTCACGAGATCCCCCGCGTCGGCCGCCGCGAGGTCGGCCGTGGACGCGAGACCCACGCGCGCGAGCGCCTCCGCGTGCGCGACGGACGCGCCGAGGGTGACGAAGCGCGCGACGACGCCCCACTGCTCGAGGAGCTTGATGCTGATGCCGGTCGCGTTCGCGACCTGCCACGCGTCGCGGCCGAGGAAATCCTCCACGTTCGACAGCCCGGCCTCGCGCAGGCGCGTGGCGTAGAGGGGGCCCACCCCTTCGAGCGCGTCGACGGGGGTTCCGCCCGCCGCGGGCGCGTCGTCCGGCAGGACTTCGAAGGTCTGGACGCCCTCGTCCTCGGGGACGGGCTCGAAGGGGACGACCTCCTCGATCGAGGCCGGCAGACGCTCCTCGGGCCAAAGCTCGGCCGCGCTCGGCGTTGCGGGCTCCGCGGGCGCGGGCTCGGGTTCGGGCGGGCGCCACGCGTCGTCGACGGGCGAGGAGGCCTCGACGGGAGGGTCGGCGGGGACCGCCTCGACGGCGGGCTCGGGCTCCGGGACGGGCTCGGCC